>NZ_JYMU01000056.1:0-41207 GCF_000938235.1 Bradyrhizobium sp. LTSPM299 | reverse complement strand
CGGCGTTACCTTCCGGAGAAAAGCACCATTCGAGTGCGGCCCGAACATTGTTGATGGCCGCGAAATGTGAAGCGCGTTCGATTCCACTTGATGAGGTCGACCATTCCTTTCCGCTCTGCTCCAACCAGCGGCGAAAGTAGGTCGCATGCCGTATCGACAGGTCGGTAGCATCGGCGGCGTCAATGCCGATCTCACGGGCGTAATCGCGCGTTGTGTCGAGAAGCCGGTAGCGCATCATCGCCCCCAGGGGGTTCGTTGCCACGATCGATTTGGCGACCAGGCTATCTACGGCGCCAAGGACGGTCGACCTGTCGAGAGTAGCGCCGGTAACGACCTCCAGCGCCGCATCCAGGGTGAAATGGCCAACGAATACGGCGAGCCTGCGGAGCACTATACGCTCCAGTTCGGTCAGGAGCCCGAAGCTCCAATCCAGCGTGGCCTGCAGTGTCTTTTGCCGCGGTGGAGCGGTTCGCGACCCCACCCAAAGCAGAGTCAGGCGTTGATCGAGAAGGGTCGCGGTTTGTTGCAGTCCATGGGATTCGACGCGTCTGGCCGCCAGTTCGATCGCGAGCGCCACACCGTCAAGCTTTCGACAGATGCTTGCAACGATCAGGACTTCCGCATCGCTGACGTCCAAACGCGCGCCACTGGCCGCTGCGCGCTCCATGAACAGCTGTGTGGCCGGGAACGCCCGGACCGCCGCCGCCGTAAGCCCCGGATCGTCCGGCGGACAGGCCAGCGCATCCAATCGGTAGATATGCTCGCCATCTACCCGAAGCGCTTCGCGACTCGTCGCGAGAATGTGGACCTGCGGCGCTGCATCGATGATGCGTGCCGCCAGCGGCGCCACCGCTTCGACGAGATGCTCACACGTATCGAGGATCAACAGAATTCGCTTGTTGCGCAGGTAAGCGATCAGACTGGGCGTCGCATCGTTGGATTGAACCGATAGCCCAAGCATGGAGGCCATGCCTGTCGTGACCAGGGTGGGATCGCTGAGCGTTCCGAGGTCGACGAACAGCAAAGCACCCGAGAAAGCATCGACCAGGTGATGACCGACCGCTATCGCAACGGTGGTTTTGCCGACGCCGCCGGCGCCGACGATGGTGACAAAGCGCGAGGCGTTCAGCTGAGCCGACAGCTTCAGAATATCGTCGTCCCGGCCAACCACCCGGCTTTGGCGGCTGGGAAGATTGGCGTGCGGAAAAATGCTTGCGACGATGGGCGTGTCACCGCGCTGACCGGCCGACCGCGAGACTGGCGCGACGAAGCAATAACCCCTGCCGGGGAGAGTTGCGATGTATCGGGCGCCAGCCTTTCCGTCACCTAGCGCCTTACGGAGGTAAGTCATATGAAACCGCAGGCTTCCTTCCTCGACGATGACGTCGGGCCAAACCTGTGCCAACAATTCCTTCTTGCCGACAATTTCGTTGGGATGGGACAGCAAAACGACGAGGATATCGAGTGCCCGCGCACTCAACTCGATCGGTGTACCGTCGTTGGTCAGAAGCCTCTCGCTGACGATGAGACTGAAAGGACCAAAGGATATGACTTCCTTGGTCCGCGCGGCCGCTGCGATCATGGCGTCGCCTCTCGAAGCCATCCGGTCCGGTCCCAGCTCCACCGGCATTCTAGGCGAAGAGCCCGCCCCAGGCATAGCGCCAAGGTCCGGTAGGCGGCCAGAGACCAGGGGCGCAGCCCGGTCGCGAGCACTAACAACCCCTAACAACCCATAGCGGGCTAATGCGCGGACTTTGGCGCAATCTTTCCTGGCAGCGAGGATGACGGATGACCGGCTCTTCGCAGGCGTTCAAGCGAACTGCGGCCCTTCCAACCCATTAGCAAATCGAGGAGAATCCACATGTTGACGACAGAAACAAATAGCCCCGTCGCCGGTGATCTCGGCCTTCCGTTCAGAGCCGCCGCGATGGCCGACACAGCCAGTTCGCGGGCCATCGACACCGTCGGGGCCTTCGACAAAAATGCCATCCGTCCTTTCCACATCCACTTTCCAGAGGCAGCCCTCGTCGATCTGCGCCGGCGCCTGGCGGAAACACGCCTGCCAGAGAACGAGACGGTTACCGACTTCTCCCAGGGCGTACCGCTCAAGACCATCCGCCAACTTCTGCGCTACTGGCAAGTCGACTACGACTGGCGCAAGGTCGAGGCGCGGCTCAACGCCGTGCCGAACTTCATCACCGAAATCGACGGTCTGGACATCCACTTCATCCATGTCCGCTCCAAGCATGAAAATGCACTGCCGCTGATCGTGACGCATGGCTGGCCCGGTTCGGTGGTGGAGCAACTGAAGATCATCGGGCCGCTCACCGACCCTACCGCTCATGGTGGCAGCGCTTCGGACGCCTTCCACCTGGTGATTCCGTCGATGCCCGGCTACGGGTTTTCCGGCAAGCCGACTTCGACCGGCTGGGGGCCCGAACGGATCGCGCAGGCTTGGACCACTCTGATGAGGCGTCTCGGCTACAAGCACTTTGCCGCACAGGGCGGCGATTGGGGTGCGATAGTTACCGATATGCTGGGCGTGCAGGCGCCGCCGGAATTGGTCGGCATCCACACCAACATGCCCGGCGCGATTCCTGCGGAGATCGACCAGGCATCGTTTTCTGGTGCGCCGGTGCCGTCTGGTCTCTCTGCCGAAGAGACAAGCTCCTACGACCAGCTCGTTTTCGTCTACAAGCATGTCTATTACGCCTTCTGGATGGCGTCGCGCCCGCAAACACTGGCGGGGTTTGCGGACTCGCCGATCGGCCTCGCGACCTTCCTGATCGACCACGACGCGCGCAGTCTGGAACTCATCGCGCGTTCGTTTGACGGACAAACCGAGGGTCTGACACCGGACGATGTCCTCGACAATGTCACGCTGTTCTGGCTCACCAACACAGGTGTTTCGTCAGCTCGGCTCTACTGGGAGAACAAGCTGCCCTTCTTCAGTCCGAAGGGCGTCAAAGTCCCAACTGCCGTGAGCGTCTTCCCGGACGAACTGTACCAGACGCCCCGGACGTGGGCAGAGCGGGCCTATCCCAATCTCATCCATTACAACAAGGTGGAAAAGGGCGGTCATTTTGCTGCCTGGGAGCAGCCAAGGCTTTTTACCGAAGAGCTTCGTGCAGGCTTCAGATCCCTCCGCAAATCGGCTTGAAGACTACGGCGAGCGCATTGTGCGCGCCGACCAGATCTATCAGCCGCGCCAGACCAGCAACGACCGAAGGCTCGCGCGCACCGTGCCCGCGAGCCTCAAGACCGTTCTACAGGCCACTATCAAAAAAGAATGTAACATGGACCAAATCGTAAAGGTGCTCCACACCGCCAAGACCAGAACCACGGGAGACCGCGAACAGGGCGCTTCGCGCAGCTCCGACGGCCTGCTCGACATCAGGCTTTCGATGCCCGGCTCGGCGCGGATCGGTACCAACCCGGAGCAGCTGCTGGCAGCTGGCTGGTCAGCTTCTTTCGCGAATGCGATCGCGCTTGCGGCCCGCAAATGGAAAATCACGCTGCCAGCCAAAGTTAGCATCGATGCAGAGGTAGACCTGAACCTCGGTGATGGCGGCTACTCACTCAGCGCTCGGCTCAACGTGACGATCCTGGGTTTGGAGCGCAGCGTGGCAAAAGGACTGGTCGATGAAGCAGAAAATATCTGTCCGTTCTCAAGAGCAACGCGCGGTAACATTGAGCCAACAATCAAGCTAGTCTGAGCAAGATAATTCCGCGAAGTTGCAACCGGGACGCTACTACTACGCACTGAACTGGCACTGTCTCAAAAGACTAAGCGAGCTTTGGTCCTTACTGTTAGATGTCCGCTCAAACTCGAAAAAACTCGATCTGAGCATCTTTCTTCCGGGTTATCATCGGATGCTGCCTCATGCATAAGAACGGGCGACGATCAACTTCCGCTTCGGGTCTTGGCTGTGTAAAAACGCGAAGACGCTCGGTCGCGATAGAAGAAGTTATTCGTCCAAGACCGCCTCAGTCGCCCAACTTGCAAGCGAACTTAGAAGTCGAACTGAAAAATATCATTCTCGTCGCGTGTCGATTTTTTGAGTTTTTACACAGCCAGGGTCAAAACCGGAAGTGGCCGTACTTGAATAGCAAGTCCGTTCTACGCTCGGAAGCGGACATACCCGTGAACGGCCGCTTCGCGCCAGAAGCGGCCCCTCGCAACTCCGAGGCGGCACCGCACTAGAAACGACGTTGAGCGCTGCGGCGACTTTTCGAGATAACGGCTGAAACCAAGAGTGTCCGACCGTACTGATCGCACGATTGCATTCTGAGTCTGAGCCACAACTGTGTGGGCATCAAATCCTGCATTATTGCGCCCGCGCAAGCGCCGAGGCCCAACAGCGCACTATCGCGTACGAGGTAGCCCAAAATCGTAGGTTGGCGCGCAAAATCGTGCAAATGGCGGAGAGAGTGTCCGCCGAAATAACGCGCAACCAATTGATCACAATCGCTTATTCTGATTGCTATCTTCTGTACATACACTTACGCCTACACCGGCGACCTTCTCGCCGAACAGGTCTTTCAATGCCTTGGCACCAGACCCGCGCGATTGCCTCTCGTAAGTGCGCCTCAATCGAGTATCCGTTCAAGCGCAGTCATCTGATCGCGCTGCGGCCGGCTAAGATTTCAGCTAATGATCCACGGTCCACGTCGTGGCCGGGGGAGCGATGAGACCTCAGATGAGTGACACGATTGGCGTATTCCTAGACAACAACGTTTGGGACTTCCTGTTCGACCACAAGATCGACCTAGCAGTCGAATTACCTCGTGAACGATTTCGCATCAGTATTACGCGCGAACCCGAGTTTGAAATTGACGCCCTAGAAGCCCGACGGCCCGCACTTAAGAACTTTGTCGATGAAGCAGTCGCGCGTTGTGAAATTGCTACAGACGTTTACTTCGGGTTCGACGATGCAAGTTTGCCAGCTGATGAGCAACGTGTTGACGGCTTTGGCGTTGGTCGTTGGATTGGAAATAAGGAGCGGAACTTCCTAGACGGTCAGCAATATCGTCGCACGCTTAGGAAGCGTCCAACCAAGCTGTACGCGCAAGAAGCAGACATTGCATTGGCAGCACGCTCGTTCGACTGCGTTGTCATCACTTGCGATAAATCCGGAGCATTCAAGGACGCCGCCGCCGAAGGAGGAGAAATAGTCTTCTTAGAACAGCTTCGCCCCGGATCACATACATTACGTCAACTTGTCGAAGCCGCAGCGTCCAATGTGTAACCTCTATTCGATCACCACAAACCAAGCCGCGATCGCCGCCCTCTTCCGCGTCGTCAACCGTTACGTTGGCAACCTGCCGGCAATGCCTGGCGTGTTTCCCGACTATCCCGCGCCCGTCGTGCGCAACGGCGCCGACGGCCGTGAAATGCTAATGATGCGGTGGGGAATGCCCCCGCCGCCGCGGACCGGCGGTCCGCCGGTGACGAACATCCGCAATACGTCGTCGCCGCACTGGCGGGGCTGGCTGAAGCCAGAAAGCCGATGCCTTGTTCCGTTCAATAGCTTCGCTGAGTACGCCCCGGAGCCGAGCCCCGAAACGAAGAAAAAGGACGTCGTGTGGTTCGCGTTGAACGACGACCGGCCACTAACGGCCTTCGCCGGCATCTGGACCATTTTCAAGGGCGACCGCGGGACTAAATCCAAGCCGATCCCCGGGCCGCATCACGTGTACGGCTTCCTGACGACGGCGCCGAACGCCGTCGTCGCGCCGATCCATCCCAAGGCGATGCCGGTTTATCTGACGACCGACGAAGAACACGACGTCTGGATGCGCGCGCCGTGGGACGAAGCTAAGGCGCTGCAGCGGCCTTTGCCTGATGACGCTTTGAGGATCGTTTTGCGCGGCGCCGACAAAGAGGATAAGGCAGCTGCCGCCTAATGCGGTTGCAACGCACGCGGCCGACCGGCTGAGCGGGACTTAAGCGCTGTAGGATACTTTATCCGACGGTATGGACGGAACTTGTCTTCCCGACCTCGGTTGCTTTGGAACAATCAAAGCTTCCGGAGGAAATCATGTTGAGAATTGCCGCCGCGCTAGCGCTGCTGGCGTCGCCAGCCTTGGCCGAAGAGAAAGCCGTCGACCCTTCCGCTCTAAAGGACTGTCCCCCGATCGGCCAATCAGCCAAAGGCGAGCTGATCTACGGAATGAACTGCGCCGCCCTCAAACCAGAAAATCGGGTCGAGGTTATGCAGAACATGCCGCAGACGAACTTGAAGGACACCGTGATCCCCAAACCCCGGCACGGTGCAGACGCCAGAAACAACGCCGACGACGGGCGACGTAAAATAGGGCGAGTTTCAAGAGCAGTCTTCGGAGCACTCTTTGATCGGCCCCCGGGCCGGCAATCAAGGTACGTTGCGCCGCTCCCGGGCGGCGAGCCAGCGTTCCATTTCTATGGGAGCCCTAAATGTCCATTGACGATACGGAAGCCGGCGTAAAGTCCACGCTACGCGAATTTTCGAAAGACCTCTCTGGCGATGCAGCGCGACCCACATGGATCGATCGTCTCAACGCAGCCACGCGGGAGGCCCCATTAGAAATGTTAGCGGCGGCCTTTCTAGTCGGGGTCTTACTTGGGAGACGGCGGTAGCCCACAGGCGAGTGCCGAACGGCGCACGCTTCCGGCCTCACCCCTCGCGCTGGGGCCATTTTTGGCAAGCGCAGTGGCAATCCCATAAGCTAAGCGGGGACTGCGGTCGGTGCGACGGGCACCCTGTTGTTCACAAGCTCAGTGACCATTGACGACGGCTAGCAGCCGGAGATCGACAAAGCGTCGCCGTTTCTGGCGGCGCAAGGCGCCACGCTAGCCGGGACCCGGAGCACATGAAGCTATTGCTGGAGTACATCGAGCACGCGCTGCAATTTGAGCGCTTGGCCGCCGAAGAGCCTGATCCCGAAACCAAGGCCGAATACGCTAGACTGGCCAAAGACTACCGCAGGCTGGCGGCAGAGCGCTGTGAGCGATATGGCCTTCCACCGCCCAGTCCTCCGGCGTCATCAAGCGAATGACCTTGGGCGAACCAAACGCGGACATAGTCGTGAAACGGGGCGGCCCGGCTACCTGCAAAGGAACTTTTAGGCCTGATGTTCGTTGCGCCCGCTTTAGAGAACTGAGGTCACTATGGGTACCCGCAACCGATTAAAGCAGACAGCCACTCTCCAAGAGCGATTGGCAGCCTTCGCTCGACAGCAGCGCGACAAGGCGGCGACCCTCCCAGAGGGAGCTGAACGCGTGGCGCTTCTCCAAAAGGCCGATCAGGCCGACACAACCACCCAAATGGACTACGCGCCCCGCTAGGAACGTCATCGGTTGGCCGTTTAGTTGCCGCCGGTGATGGAGATCGTGTCTTTCTAACGATTGCACGTGCTGCCTCACCTTCTAATCGGCGGCGGTCTAGTCATCGTCGTGTTTTGATCGCCGGTGCGGTTGCCCGAAATCTAGCTTCGCTTCTGGTGATCCCAGCGCGGCCTTTCCAGCAACGAAACGTCAATATGGCCAATTGGAACCCGAGGCGTTTTGGTGGATTTGGACGTTATTGTGGGAGGGCTCTGACGAAGGAGCAAAGCGATGAAAGGCATAGACGTTAATCCTGGCGTCGAGCTCGATGATCTTGTGGAAGAGATTAAGCGCCTGCGGAAAGAGGCTCGCGGCACTCACCCGGGGATTGCGCGCGAGAGATTGCTTCGCCAAGCGAAACAGGCTGAGGCCGTGCTCGAGATGAGAAAACGGGCCAACTCACCCGGTCTGCAATCTCCCGAATGAAAACGTGGTGGCGCAGTGTTACACGATTTAACCCATTATGTGAGTGACCTGCTGATAGTGCCAAACATGCTCGACAGCTTCGTGCCCACACCCTTCACTGCCGCAATGATCGCAACGGCAGCCTGTGGCCATACCCGCGAATTTGAAAGCAGTGAACTCATGGCTTCAATAAAAAATCACCGCGACAAATACCTTGCTCATTCCTTGCGCTCGACCCGCCGTGAAAAACTTGGGCCGGTGCTCCCGCTGCAATACGGCAACGAAACCACGGTGCTGGAAAAGTCGCTTCCGATCATCGAGGCGTTATATTGTTGGGTAAATGGCACCAGCTTTTCCCTTACAAGTTCGCAGGCGTCAGATCGAAAGAATGCCCAAGCGCTATGGGGAGCTTGCACGTTCGAAGCCGGTGGGCGGTAGCGGCGAGCCGGCCGTTAGCCCAGCACCCAATCTTCCGCGTCGATCAGCTGCATTAGGTTGATGCATTCAACCTTCATAGCGTTGCAGACGCCGGGTATTTTACCGAGGCTACCCACCCCGGTCTCTTCGGTGATAACCGCGTAACCGCTCACCTTGGCCTGAGCGATCACGAACGGGTCGGCCTGGAATTTTTCTTTTCCGGCCGACACCAGCGCTGTGTAGGTATTCACGATATGGTCGACTTGGCCCTGCACGGTTTCATCAGGCGTATGAAACATCGCTGACCGCGGTTGCAACCAGTCGTGCAGTTCTTCCGATCGCTTCTTGCTGCACTCCCGCAGGACCAGCGTGGACGACACGAGGCGTCCCTCCTGGATCAACTGGTCAAGTTGCTCCCACAGTTTGGAAAACGATTAGGCTTATATCGCTCGTACCAGGCGGAGATGAGCGCGCTTGTATCGATGCAGTAGATTGTCTTTGCCACGCAGGATTACCCCGCCAGGCCAAAGGCCGCTTTTTCCATGACTGGAACAGTCGTGACCTTCATGTTCAAGAGACCTGCGACATCGCGCAACGTGAAATAACGATCGTGATAACCCTGAAAGACGAGCTGAGTGAATGTGCGGCCGAGTTGGCTCAGCACAACGTAATGATATTTGGGGCCGCCCTCGGAGGCTTCTTTCTTTTCATCGAGCTGGGCGTAGATTTTCTGAAAGTCTGCGCGTTTGCCGTCGTAAAAGGCTTGGGTTGTTAGACCGAGCGTCAGGAGGCGGCGCAGTACGGCCTCCTGGCTAACACCGAACCGCAATGCCAGCGCTTCGAGTTCGTCATCGCGCCAACTCTTTTGGCCGTTCTTCTGAGTAACCAGCCTCTCGCTCAGGAGCCAGTCGCGCGGCATTAGGGTCGCGGCAGCGACGGCGTTGCAGAATTTCTCAACCGTGGGGCTCGGCGCGTCGTTGCGGTCGCCACCGACGTTGCTGACGCCGCTTTGTCTCAGCGCTAAGTGGCAGAACTCGTGTAGTAGCGTGAACACACGGCCGTTGCCGCGATCCTTACCGTTCACCAGGATAACCGGCAGCGTGGTCTCCGCGAGCGCTGTCCCGCGCATCTCTTTAATTTTGAGGCGTGGCACGACGAAGACCAGAATATCCTTGGCTTCGATCGCGTTACGCCAGCCCTCAAATGCCTTTTTGGCAAAGCACTGCTGTTTGGTGTCATCGACCTCAAGAAACTCACGGAAACGGGCACTCAGTGTTTCGACGTTGCTGGCAAGAGTGGCGCGCAGTGCAAATTCGCGCACGGGCTCATTCAGCTCGTTCCTTACCGCCAGGGCGACTTCGCGCCGTTCGCGCGCCTGACGGATCGCATAGGTCAGTTGCGGGGAGAACCCGCCCTCGGCGCCGGGCAGGCGGCGGAAATCCTGGATCGGCTGCCAGCCTTTGGGCGGCTGCTTGAGATAGAACAGGCTGACTGGGCGCTTATAGTGGTCGGCCATATCCAGGAGCTTGGCGAAAGTCGGTGTTTCCTCGCCGCTTTCAAGCCCCTGCAGGCGTGCTTCATCAACGCCGAGTTTGCGCGCGGCATCGGCCAGGCTGTACCCGGCTTGCTCCCGTGCCCATGTCAGCATGGCCGGGTTGATGAGGGCTTTGACGCTTTTTGCCATTTCTGCAGTTCCAACGGGATTGTACCCCGTTCGTCAATAGATAGGCATCAAATATGGCCGGGTTGCCTAAAAGAACCGTTCAGACCGTGGGCGTTCAGCACTGGCCCGGCAGTGGTGGGCCTAAACTGGGTTTTGCTAGTTACCTTCTGGGTTCTTCCGCGCTAGGTGCTCTATCATTTCGTTGAAATCGATCCCGAGGCCGGCAAGGGTCGGCTGGAGCAGGAAAAAGCTTGAGGCTGTCGCCAGGCCGCCCGCAGGAGTGCTGTCGGTTTTCGCTTCTATGGACGCACTGCCGCTGGCCAAGGTTTCCGTCACGCGAAGGAGCAAATTTAGCCGGCGGTCATTGAAGATTGGTTCGGCAGCACCCAAGCCTTGCAGAAGCATTTTCGCCTCGGTCAGGCGCTCCGACTTGCCCGACCAAATCGCGATGGCGGCATAGGTAAACACGAAATCTTCAAACTCGTGTCGAGGCAATGTCTCTCGGTTGACGTTGTCGATCTCGGTTGCGGCCGCATCGATCCGCTTCTGATATAGCAAGCATTCCGCTAGGTGAACCTTGTCGAGATCGGACCCGCCGAGGGCAATCGCTTCGCGAGAGGCGGACTCGGCCTGGTCCCATTCTCCGGCATATCGGTAGCTATCGCCGATTTCCCGATGGATGGCGGCCTTACCTTGTTGAGTTCAATAATCTTCAAGCAGCAAGGCCTGAAACTCTAGTGCGGAGGTCTTCAACATCTGCTTGTCATGCCGCATACTTCCAAGCAGCTGAAACAGTCTGCAATAAATATGCTTTTCATAACCCTCAAGCGGCTCATCGCCGATGGTCTGCTGCACCGTGCCAATAACGTCGTTCAGCTGTTGCTCGGCGGTCTGATCATCGCCAATCATGAAGTATTGAATGGCCTTCCGCGCGCATGACGACCGCGACTGGATTGAAGCATTCGGTTGGCTCACCAGCCGCAATGCCATCGTCGGCGGCGACGAATGGCAGCGCCACGAAGTAGGTCACTTCCGTCATGGTTCGCTCCTAGCCGGAATAGGTCTGAAATCTCCCGCGCACATAGGCGTGAGAGACGGCCTTCATCAGTTCGCTCACCTCAGATTCCAGATACTCGTTCGCGACGATCCCGCGCCGGTCGTGCGCAATGCCGGCGCCGAGCGCGAAATGATCATGATGCGATGGGGCATGCCGCCGCCACCACGCACAGGCGGGCCGCCGGTTACAAACATCCGCAACACAGCGTCACCACACTGGCGCGGCTGGCTGAAGCCGGAGAACCGCTGTCTGGTCCCGGCCAACAGCTTCGCCGAATACGCGCCGGAGCCAAATCCTGAAACCAAGAAAAAGGATGTCGTGTGGTTCGCCTTGAACGATGACCGGCCCCTGTTCGCGTTCGGCGGACTCTGGATCGAGTTCAAAGGCGATCGAGGCACCAAGTCAAAACCGATTCCCGGACCTCATCTTGTCTACGGCTTTCTGACCACCACGCCGAACGCGGTCGTCGAACCCATTCATCCCAAGGCTATGCCGGTCATCCTGACGACCGACGAAGAACGCGACCTGTGGATGCGCGCGCCCTGGGACGAGGCGAAGGCGTTGCAGCGGCCGTTGCCGGATGATGCGCTGCGGATCGTCGCGCGTGGCGCGGATAAGGAAGATCGCATCACTACTTCTGGCGAAGCGGCATTGCCATGATGCGGCCCCCTGCTCAGGATCATGCCGAAACAGCTCGCCGGCTTATGTCGTGGCGCTTCGCTGCATCAAAGAAGGTGGTGCGCAAGGAGCCCCCAGCATACGAGAGCACGGGATCACCAGGCGCGGCTATGCGCATGTTGTCGTAGAACTGGCTGCGAGACCCGTTTGCCTCTTCCTTCGGCGACCACAAATATCCGCCGCCAATTTCCTGACGCATCGTCTGTTTGTGGTTCACCCACCAGTATTTCACCACGCCGCCCGAAGATTGCGACAAACCCACCTCTAGTTCAGTGTCCTGAGGAAATTGCTTGCAATTCCATCTTGGCGATCGCGGAATTGGTAGGTGCGCAATGGCTGATTAGCTTTTTTAGCAGCTCGGCGGCGGTAGCTCGATCATTCTTTATGATGTGCGCCTCGGCGATATGCAGTTCGAACTCACATTGCAGAGGTTTCCCTAATCCCGTTGCGGCGAATTCCTCATCTGTTGCTAGCCCTAGTAAGAAATCCATCGCCGGGTAGAGTTCTTCGTCTCCGTTCATCCGAAGCGCTGCTTCCCTAAGACCCAGACTTCCATCTGAGCCTGCTCGCTGTTGCGCGAAGTAGCGCCATATCGCTGCGTACGCTCCACGGTCGAGCGTGTATGCATCGGACAAGTCGCTCACAGCGCCAGAAGTATCACCTTTCAGTAGACGAGAAATTCCACGGTAAAGTTTCGCTTCGACAAAATCCGGCTTATTCGCAATCGCTTTGTCAAACATCGCTGTCGCTGAGCCGGGATCGGTAGAGAGGAATTCCACTAACCCTGCCAAATAGAAGCCCAGGAACGTCTGTGGTTGTAGTTTGACGACGGCTTGGAAGTCCCTGCGTGCTGCTTCAAGCTCGGGCTTGCGTAGATATTCCTCTCCGCGCTCGACTTGGAACACCAGCGGCGAGGTGTCATTTATTGACAAGCTAAAATCTGCGATAGCGCCATCAATGTCACCTTTGGCGCTCTTGGCGCGAGCTCGCATTTCGTAAGCTTCGGAACTGGGGGATTTTCCGATCGCTGTCGTCACATTGGAGATCGCTTGATCATATTGGCCCCTGGCTAGAAGCTCTTTAGCCCGATTGAGGAATGCCGTGCTGTCTTTCTTGACAGAAACCGCATATTCGAGAGCCTGGTTGCGGACCAGCGCATCTCGATCACGAGGAAAAAGCTCGCCCCCTTCTACCGTCTGCTTTGCAAATCTAAGTTCGTCTTCCTTGAAGAGTGAACGAAGATCGCATTCGGTTGATCCGTGGTGCCCTTGGATAATCGACTCGGCGACTGCCCGTCTCACGCCGGAATCGAGAGTGTCCGAATAGAGGAAAGCTCGTGCAAGCGCGGGAGTCGAACTGGGGTTACGTACTCTTCCATTGAGTCCAAAGGGGGCAAATCCAATTCCGCATGCGAGATTCAGCACAAACTCACGATATTCGTCGCTTTGTTCCGCTTTCAAAGTCGCGCGACGCTTCCAGAGAAAGAGCATCGGATCGCCAGCGTCCTCTTTAGGCTTGTTCGACGGATCGAGAAGATCGAAGTCTACATGGTCTGGACGATCCCAAAGATCATTCGGGCCGAAGCTCTCGAGCATAAAGGTTTTCCACTTTTCGAACGTCGTGCAATCGGGAGTCGAATTCATGGTAGAAAATGGTCCGACGTATGTTCTTGTGCACGAATATGCAAAATCCCATGGTGGATTGCTTGGGTTGAGTGCGGTGAGCTTGGTAAACTCGAGAAATGGACTGCCGCGGAATCTCCAGGTTGCCGCGCCAGTCATATTTGCTGCCTTTAGTGATGCGTGGTCGAGCCCGGCGCCTTGAAGCTTCGCGCTACGCAGATTGGCACCATCCAAATTTGAGTAGTTGAAATTCGTCCCGACGAGGTCAGCGTCGTCAAAGTTTGCTCCTTGTAGTTCCGCATTGCGCAGCTCCGCAAATTCCATATGAGCATTGTCGAATTGCGCGCCATAAAGAACCGCGTCGTAAAGGAGAGCCCTCTGGAGAAACGCGCCGGTAAATCGGGCGCCGGGCGCAACGAAGTGCGTCATCTCGGAACGGGAAAGGTCGGCAAAAGTGAAGCTGGCGTTCTCAGCCCACGCGTTCATGAGAACCGTTCGTCTAAGATCAGCTTGATAGAAGAACGCGTCCTTTAGGTTGGCCATGCTAAGCTTGGCTCCGGCCAGCCCGCTCGCAAAGAAGTTTGAGTTCTGCAGGTCGGCGCCTTCGAGAACAGCGTTGGACAGGTCAGCCCGCGTAAAGTCCGCCTTATTCAGTTTGGCTCGGCTGAGCTCGATCTCTTGCAGTCGGCGCCCGCGAAAGACAAGGCCGCTATACCCAGGATGGGCGCCATCCGTTTCTTCAAACTTCTGATCAGAGAGTATGAGGTGGTCCGCGGGCCAATCGGTCGGGCGATAAGTTGTGCCCGCTAGCCGCCAAGTTTCGCCGGGAAAGGTCACCACGCTGTATGAGAAGAACAGCACCCCTGCTGTGCCCGACAGCAGAAGTGCGAAGAGACCTACGCGCCGAAGCCTTTCGAAAAGTGTCTCCGGGGCTTTGCTCGCAATGGTCTTGCTGCAAAAGAAAAGCGCGATTGCGAGGCCAATCAAGATGCAACTGCGGTGCCACCAAGTCACGGCGTCACTCTGATACGGCAGGAAGATGACCTCCGCCTGAACCAGAATGAGTATCGGCACGGCAACGAGCGTCAGTCCAGAAACCATGAACAACGCAAGGCGCACAAAACCACGTTGTTGCGCTCTGGGGCCGTTGATTAGTTGAATGAAAAAGAACGAGTCTAGTCGCTGTCTTTGGGTCTCCGAGCGGCCCGACACTCTCCTGAAAGCTGCAAGCTTTTCTCCGAGGATGAGAAAATGCAGAATCACATAGATCCAGAAGACAAGTAGGAGCGCGGGTGCGACGACGAAAAAGCCCGTCAGCGGGAGTTCAACGTTGTTAAGGAGTGGTAGTTGTAGTGGGGATTCAAGAAAGAGCTTTCTGTGCGTGACGGATCCAAAAGAAATCGCCAGGTAGAGCTCAAACGTGACAAGAGTAGTCCAGATTATTGATGTCTTGCCTGCGTTGTCGCTGAGTGATTTTTGCAGGTCATCGATATCGCTTTGTTTGGATGGCATCGCTCGTCATCCGCTATAAATTTGGTCCCGAACAAGTGAAAGTCGTTCGCCGGGCGCTGTCTGAAGTTAACCGAATTGCTTGCCCGTGCTTGTGACAAGAAACGATTTCCACAACTTATGGACGAACGTTGAGCCCGGGAAGGGTCGGTCATTGCGTTCACACGGCTGCGTTGCGGGATCACAATGAGGCTGCTCGGGTCGACGGAGGGCACGTAGTCCTCGCTCCCTCCGCTCTCACTCGATGCAATACTTGTCCAAATCCTTGAGTTGGCCCTCGGCCCCGCGCTGTCGGTGCTTTCCGCTCTGGTGGTGGAGTCTAGCATTCTCGCATTTTCAACCTACACAGCCGAAGTTGTACTGCTAAAGCTTCTCAGCCCACTTGCTGATTTCGGCCTGTATCTGCTCGAAGGTAGGCGTGCCTGCGTAGTAGAGTCCGCTACTGCGGTCGTAGGCATCGGCATAGAGTATTCGCGTTTTCGCGTTACCCAAGATGAAAGCCTCGTTCTCGGCAATGTTCTGATTATCATCCTTTCGGAAGCGCGCCTGCTTGTGAGCCTTGTAGACAGGAGTGCCGATGAATTTCTGGACGTCGGGCCGTTTCAGCAATTCGAAAATGTCATAGTAGTGCCGCATGAAGCCGACCGGATCACTGCCTTCAGCCTGCTGTTTACGGAATTTCGTCGAGACCGTTTGCAGCTTTTCCACGAGGGTGTAGCCGGGGTCATAGCACGGAACCGCTTTGGCACGGTTGTCGATAACCTCCACGCCGCTCGCAACAGCGCGGTCGTAGACCCAGGAACTGATATCTTTTGGCGCATTTGGAGCCACGGTGTCGAAACCAACCTCCAGCAGTACGCCTTCGCGGAGACCTTCCAAAGCTTCGACGACCGTTGTGTATTTCAGCTTGATGCCCGCGCTGCGATAGTTCGGCACATCATCGAACCCCGTGTCTCGTTCGACTTTCGCAACGCCGTCGATCTTGATCGTTTGCGCCAACCATTCGTAGAAATCCGTGCGTGTCTTGATTTGCGCGGCGCTGTTCTGATGCTTGCCGGTCTTCACGTCCCGGTCCTTCGGAGGTTCGATCAGAATGTCGATATCCTCCGAAAACCGGCTGATGATCTTGTGTCCCTTCGAAAGGGACGTGCCGCCCTTGAGCTGGAAAGTCAAACCGAGCTGCTGAAGCCCGTAGAGGCAGTGCATGATCCAGTAGTCTTTTTCGACAAGAGCTGGATCGATGCCCTTTTCTTCCGCCACAATCCGGATCAGATCCGCAAATTGCGGATGGTTGTGGAGGAAATCACACGGCATGAAGCTCGCCCGCTCTTAGCGCGCGTTCGAAGAATTTCTTCGTTCGTTCGTTTCCGTACGCGCGAACCGCCCGGTCCAATCGGCGCCGGTCGGACGATGCCGCGCGCTGCATCACGCGCTTCAGGACCTCGTCTTTCGCTTCGGCAAGCTGATCAACGTTATTGACGAGATCGACCAACAGGAATTCCTTCGTCAGTGACCTGGGAAAGCGTGGCTTCGCGCGGAATGCAAACTTGCGATTGCCGAGTTGAAACTCTCCGTGGCGCTTGTGATTGTAGACGACGGTCTTGTCATAGAGCTGCGTCGTACCGACGGCTGTTGTAGGCGTTTGGCGATGATAGAAGAAACTGATCGTCCTTGAGAAAGGCGCCAACGACCTCCTTGTCCGAGGCGGGAGCTGGACCGAAAGCGGTTTCCTTCGGATAGGCGTAGAGTCCGCCCGAAAGCTTCTTGAGCGTGCCCTGCTCAACCAACTGCTTGAGATGCCGATCAACAGACGTCGACCAGCGCGCCAGATCGGCACGCCGGTAGACATTCCCCGGCTTTAGATGCCTTTTGAGTTGTTCGAGCTTCGTCATGCTCGCCAATATAGTCCAAATTGGATCATTTTGCAAGTTTTCTCATTGAAAAATCATGCAAAATGTATGCCATCTATCTGATATGTAACATGTTTTATTGCTGTGGCCTGCCGTCCTTCGACCTGCCGCCACGGTCTCTACAACGTACTGAGATCGTCCGGCACCTCGCCGAACTTCCTGATGACCTCGGCATCGCCAAAGACCCCAGTGTCGGGATCTCCGGTCCGGCTGAAGGCCACGGCGCCCACATGTCCCGGCTTGCGCGACAAGGCTTCGCGCCCCGATATTGCAGCAAGTTCTCTCGGTCGTCATCTAGCTCAAGAATACGGTCGAGGATCTCGATGCGAGCCGCAAAGGGCAAATCGTCAAACTCGAGATCGACATACAGCTGCAACAACTCAAGGTCATCTTCCTTCTTGGTAATTGGCCCCGCCTTTGCCAATTCCTGTCGGGCTTTCTCGCGATCGCCGCCGGGGCTGAGATGATAAAACGCCCGGTGATATGCGATCTTCTTGTACCAGGACGGATGCTGGATATTGCTGCGAAGTCTATCCAGCACAGCAGGCCAGTCTTTCCAAAGCCCCAGCCGTAGATAAAGCCACGATAAGCGACCGACGTAGGCGCCGAGCGCGTTCACGTCTACCCGAAACTAGAACCTAGATTATTGCATTTACGATTTTGCGATTGTCTGTGCCGCCGCCAAATCCGCAATTACCCGATACAAGCCAGCCAGCGCCGTCAGCGAAGACGCTTTGCTGCAGGACACGCCGGTCTCTGCGACCTTGCCAGGATGGACAAGGTTTCGCGCGTCCCGTGCCGCATGAGCTATTGTTGTGGTTTCTGGCGCGATATGTTGAGCATTTGAGGCCGCGTTGATGAGATCGACGAGCCGCGCTTTCGCAAAATCTTTTCCGGCGCCGATCGTTGCAGCGCCCATAACAGGACAGCTTCCATGGCCGCACCGGCAAACGTCGTGGCTCCCAGCCAGGTCCGCGAACCAAAGCTCGCCCAGGCGGCGGCAATTTGGTTTTCGATCCCTACGCGCCGCGCCTCATCGTCGATAAACGGTAATTCAGGTTCGGGTGGCGGCAGTTCGTCGTGGCAGAGCTGCATGAGCCTCTTGATACGTTCGACCGGGTCTTTGCCATTGACGGCGGCGGCGGATAACTGCGCGCCACGTTCCCAATATCCCATGGCAGCAACGAGGACCGCTCTGCATTTCATCAGCTCGGTATAATGGACGATGCCAAAATCAATAAGTTCGGTGGGCACCTGGTCCAGCAGCGAGATGATGGTACTGACATCGGCCTGAAACTGAGGTCCGACTCTCTGGTCGTCGATATCGCCAGTCCGGGGGCCGAACAATCCATCAATCGCTGCTGCGACCTCGCTTGGAAGAACCCTCACGCCCAAACCCGCCAATACTGTACTCGCCGGCTCAGCTAGCTCCTCGTCAAGCCTTTGAACGGGCTTTGCTGCAGCAGACCTTCGGAAGTGATGTCTTTGAATTCCACGTCCGCCGTGAACAGCGGTTCGACCCAGGTCGCCTTCGGTTTCTTGACCGGCTTGGTAAGCTTCGATTTCGGGCTTACCACGCTATCAAGCTGTTTTCGAATCTGGCTTGAGACCGTTCGCGACCAGCCAGTGCCGACCTTGCCCATGTAAACCAGGTCTTTGCCCTCGCGCTTGCCGAGATACAGCGCGGCAACGCCGGTCGGCGTCTTTCACGAACCCGATGACCGGGAATTTGCCCTTCTGGACGGTTTTGATTTTCAGCCAGGCTTCGCTGCGCTCGGATCGGTAGGGCACATCAGCTCGCTTGGAAACGATGCCCTCGAAGTTCAGCTTCGCGGCATGTTCAAACATCTCCTGGCCGTTACCGCTCAGATGTTCGGAATAGATGACCGGCAGGCCAATGTCGTTTTCGCCCAAGAGGTCGGAGAGGATCTGCTTACGCTCAATCTGGGGCAGCTTTCGCAGATCACCGTCCCGCCAGAGAATGTCGAAGGCGTAATAGATCAGTGTGTTGATTGTGAGATTAGCCCAACCGGCCAGCGGGGGTGAGCAGCACGACAACACGGAGGCTACTACTTAAATAAGTTGAAGACGCCCAGCATGCTGCCGAACAACGCGAGCGCCAGCGTAACCCTATTCGCCCAGTAATCCCACTCGGCCTTTTGTTCAGCCCGAATATCAGCTCGTAGCTTTTGGGCTGCCGCTGTCGTAAGGAAACGCTCAGGCGCACCGCTCGGTTGTATCCAGCTTTCATCATCATGAGGAATGGGCATGTGATAGCGGTACGCTTTTTCGACCAGATGCTTTGAGCGGAAGTAGTCGGTTGCCTGGGTTTGATAGATAAGATCGTTTTTCATCCCACGCCTTGGGCTCACATCGGCGTCCTCATCGTCCACGGGCGTTTCGTCATAAGCCCGGTATAGCGCGTGCTGCGCTTTCAGGTGTTTCCTGAGCGTCCAGCGATATCGAATCTCATCAAACATGGCGCTACCTTTTCAGGACGAGGGCTCCGATCACTGCCGCGACTGCACCCAGAGTCCACTTCCATTCTCGCATGTAGAATTCTATCGCCCAATGCGCGGCGCGCGAGCTCCAATGGCGCCTGTAGCTCCCTAGGCTCATAAACACGACGGCGGAGTTAGGGTCATTTTGTGAGAGGACGCGCTCCCCTTCCCACCATCTCTTTAAGAAGCGCATGTGGTCACCTTTGATTCGGGATCAGGTGACCATCTTAGCCCGGAGGGATTACCCGAAATCGATATTCACAGTGCCCGTTCACATCCTGTGAAACATGCGGGCGACACCATCCTTCCAGCGTCGCCTTCCGTCTCACGTCATGGAGCGCCGTCAGGAACGGAGAAAGATGTGGCTCCTCGACGCATAAATCGTAAGGATTGTTGTTGATATGTAAGCAAGATCGGTGTATATGTTGGGAATGCTCGGGCGACCGCAGCGGTTTTCAACACGAAAGGATACTTAAATGGACTACGACGAAAAATATCAGGATGGGAAGAATGGCCCGCTCTCAAAGCCTCTGAGAGCAAGGCTGAGTGCTTTCCGCAGCTTTTCGACGCTCGCGGACATTGGCAAAGCGGTGGGATTTAGTGGCCCATTCGTTAGCCAAATCCTTAACGAGAAGAACCCTGCCCGCGTGGACAGCAAGCATATTCCGCGAATTGTCCGTGCCGTTGAGGATGGCGAAGCCAAGCACGCTAAGAAGCTGGGACTCATTAACCCCCCACTTCAGAATGGTGCAGGGACGCCTGCCCCAGAGGAAAAGAAAACCCTCGACTACTACCTGAACGCAATTGACGCGCTTGGTTGGAAGATCATGGGGCTTGAACGTAAGGCTTAGTAAAAGGGGGCGTGCACTTCATTAAGTGCACGCCCCTTTTGCTCCTACAAGATTGCCAGCGTTCCCGCGTTCTACGCTGATGATAGAACTACTCTTCAATAATCAGTCCGTTCGGCCACGACGGATTCGATCGTGTCGTGCCGCAATATTTGCATGGTCAACGCGTAGTTCAATGCGTTGCATCGCGTTTCACGGGCACGGCGTCGACTTCTGATAGTATTTCGCGACCATGCTGCCCCCCGCCGCGCGAAATTTCAAATTTGTATTCAGTACTTCGCCTATGAGATTGTATTCCGTCCTCTGACCGCCTCCTTCCATGTACACGGTATCGCCTCGCTGCTCTACCCGCATGCGCTGCGTAAACGGGAAAAACCCCGCGGCGATAATTGTTCCGTCCGAATCCCGCTGAATAGAGGCTCGAGAGAGAGTTTTGTTGTTGGAGAGACTCACTTCGCACCAATCACCAAGTAACGTTTTGCCAGACGTATCGGGCGGAGCGGGTACGACATTAACCGTTTCAGTCGTAGTGGTCCCCTGTTGAGGGTTTGGCGAGGGCGGCATTTTCAGTATAATACTAGAGGCGATGATCAGTGTCCCTATTAATGCCGCTGATGCAACCATTCGCCTATTGCGGCGGAGGCTTGGTAATCTTTCCTCAGGTCGAATGTCGACTTCGTCGTTCAATCCCTCGGACCCTTCGTTCGGGGCTTGTTTCGAAGCCGAGTCGCCTGGCTCACGAGCCGCACTTCCCTCTCCCAGTCCATTCGTCGCGAGCCGCTCCCCGGTGGCATCCTCCGCCGCTTTTGGCGTAGTTACCACAGGAGCTATATTCTTCGACGAGCCACTTTCGCCAACCGGCTCAAGATGCTGGTCTTGTGGATCTTCGCTTAGAAGTGCCTCAATCTCGCTTGGAGGAATATTGACGGGTCGAGCAATTGGAAGAACGAAATAGTATTTTCGACGCCCGAGCGAGCCATAGGTGCGCGGCTCCTGACGGCGTCCCGTCGCCTCAAGCACAAAGTCCTGCACTTCTCGAAAGAACTCGCCGATCTCTAATCCCGGTTGTTCCAAATAATTCAGTAGCGCGATCGCGTATGGGCTATTGCCTGCATTTCCATCTAAAGCGACCGTTCCGTGCTTCGAGGAGTATGCGACAATCATATGGTTGCTGGGCGGCTCGACCATGCCGAGGCCTCGCGACAGCGTCCTTGTGGAGATCATCCGGCTACGGAAGGGATTGTCTCGGCAGGCGTCGAGAATGATAAGTCGCAGACCACTTCCATCTTCAACCGCCCCCATCACCTGATCGAGAGACGCTGCCTCAAACTCGACATCTCTGGCATGTTGAAGCCTCGCGTCAACCGGGATGAGATAATTCCGACCTCCAACCTCGATTCCGTGACCAGCGTAATAAAATACAGCCTGTTCCGCTTCTTCAGCGACCCGCGCAAAAGCAGCTATAGCTCTCCGAAGGCGGTCGTAGTTTAGGTCAAATAGCGGGATGAGAGGCTCAACCTCGCTAATCGATTCCGTCGACGCATCTAAGGTAACTCCTGAGTATCCAATACGTGCGAGCGCGTTGGCTATGTCGCGAGCATCGTTGGCTGGATTCTTCAGGAGTGATGCGCTTGAGTATGCAGAGTTACCAATTACTAGAGCTACCCGTTTTCCGTCTGACATCGTCGCCTCGCGATCGCATACGTTTTCTAGGGCTTAACCAGCCAGTAACTCCGGCCATCTTCGGCCTTCGCTTTTCTGAGCCCAAATCGCATCGCCGGTGGCGCTCCATGTGCAATGAGTTCATAAAGGTCGGCTAAGACGTTACGTGCCTCCGCAAAATACCCATGCCCGAGAATACTCATATCGACATTCGAAACGCTTATTGTATCGATACCATCTATAACTAGTGTTGGTGGCGTTAAGCCAACTCTAGGAAACTCGTGCAGCCAGTGAGACGCCTCAACCGCTTTGTCGCGAGAGGAGATATAGATAGAAGTTCGCTGTGATAACTCGACGTATGGAGCCGCGTACTGCTTGAATAGATCGGCATCAACATCCGCAGCAGCTAGAATAATCTGCCCGAAGATCTTGCCGCTCTGCGCCGTCGCCCGTGCAGCAATTCGATTGATTGCTCGCAGTACTCCACGGTTCCCCATGCTGTGGGCTATCACATGAACTTTCTCCGCGCCGCTACGTTCGGCAAAATCGATTAGGAAACTAGCGATCGCCGCCTCGCTCACTTCGATAGTGGCGGCATCAGCTAGATAGCCGCTCAATTTCCCCTGGGAGGGCCAACTAAAAAACGCCATAGCTCTCTGAGCACACAGATCGTAGCCAATCTGGGCAGCGCGAATGGCGGCACTTTCGAATGAAACATTGTAGCCGTGCACCAGTACGATCGCTGTTTTTGGTTCTTCAGCGGTATCGAAAGTCTCTTGTAGACACTTCCAGTAAGTCTCGACGCTTAGGGGTTTGACTGCAATGAGCCGGATCCGATCGTCGTTTCCTGATAAAGCCCTCTTGATCAGCGAAGATCCGATGGAGCCAATTTTGTGGGATTTGGGAACGAATACGTCGCACTTACCGTAATGAACTTCTTCATCGCGGTCGGATGAATAGTTTAATCCGTCGACAGTTGGACGCCTGTTTGTACCATACCAAACCGTATAGGTTGCGCCGGCTGATCGACCGCTAAGGCGCGCTAGATCTGTTGCAAGGGCGGCTCTCTCGGACCCTTCGAGAACAGCAACTGTCCGCATAAGGCAGAGATGATAATCCTGGGCAGGGAACACGCGCCCCCGAGACGCAAATTCCTGACTAATCCCCCGGATATCGTCGATAGCCACCCGCCCACCGTAATGCGCATTCCAAATTTCTTTCGCTAGGTGAATGGCGATTGTCGGTTCAGCCACAACGTGGGGGCTATTTTCCAAATCGATTGCAAGAAGCCTTCCGAATTTACGATAATTCTCTCGACCCCTTATCTTTAAAAGGCCTCTTGCACCAAACAAATTGCCGTTCGTATCAGATTGCGGCGATTCATCTGTCAGACTTAGATAAGAGGAGTCCAAAACTAACAATGCAAAAAAGAGAGCTAATTGATCGGGACCAGTGATTCTGACATTTAGCAATTGCTCATTAATATTGAGGCTGATGCTATTGATGATGCGCGCTTGTTCGATCCGGCGATCGCCTGGCACATTTTCCGCGATGGAGCGCAGGATCGCCGCCGTAATGAACACGCTAAATCCATGGGTAAGATTTAAACCTGAACTCTAAGTTGTCAGTCGTGGGAGACGCAAGCGGAAATAAGGGGGGGGGAGAGTTCCGCATTGACTGATTATAGAAGGACAATTCTATCATCAGTCACACCAAGGCCCTGAGCTGCCGCGCATTATTTTCGACCAAGCATGTACGTTCCCGCCTGACCCGTTACAATCCAGCGTCCTGCTGACCATAAGTAACCAGTCAGGAGGGCAAATTGGGACTCGGGAAGCAAGCCAAAACGCTGAGCAAGGGCCAAGTCGAGGCTATGCTCTCCTACCTTTCAAGCACCAGGCATCCAGAGCGCAACCGGCTCATTTTCCTTTTGTCGGTGAAAGCCGGCTTACGGGCGAAAGAGATAGCTCGCCTCACCTGGTGGATGACCAACGACTCCAGTGGGGAGATCGGGCACCGGATCTGCCTTCAGGACGTCGCGAGCAAGGGCAACTCAGGCAGGATGATTCCGCTAAACGGTGACGTTCGAGCCGCGCTCATTGAGTACAGAAACGGTGTCATGCACTTCGCTGGACCGTACGTCATAAGCACGGAGCGCGGGCTATCCACTTCACCCCAAGCCGTGGTGAACATGTTCCAGAGGTGGTACCGGCACCTCGGGTTCGTCGGGTGCTCAAGCCATAGCGGCCGCAGGACCTTCATCACGAGAGCAGCACAGAAGATATCGACTGTCGGCGGCTCGCTCAGGGACGTACAGGTGCTGGCCGGTCATACCAACCTGCGAACTACCCAGCGGTACATTGAGCAGGACGTGGACGCTCAACGAAGGGTCGTTCAACTGATGTGGTAGCCCCGGGTAGCCGATTTAGGGGTCCCCTCAAAGGAGAGCCATCGAGTTACTCAGCGCGCGATTCGACTGGGCATACACCACTCGTTTGGTGCCGGTGGCTTGATGCTGCCAACCGCAACGAAAGCCGACATGGGACGGCTCCGGAATTCTGGGCCATTCATGGAGCGAGTTGGAAGGCTTCCAACCCTACGCGCTCGGAAGTCGGAAAGCGCTACCTCAGAAGCCTGTTATCCTCGTATTATTGATCAACCGCTCAAGCGTAAGCTGCAATTGTGTGTTCTGGATGTTCAAGTTCTCCGATGGCGGCGTAGCACTTTTCGACCGAACAACGCGATAGTTCGCCGGATCCGACTCTATTTGCCTGATTGCAATCGCGCTGTCCCCTCGGCTCGCTTGCGCGTTCCGCAGTTCCTCCTTGACGGTCACGAGCCTCTGCAATGCGACACGATTTTCGTTTCGTTCCGCTTCGATCTGAGCTCTCGAAGTCTCGTCCGAACGAGACCCAGGGGCGGTGAGCGCCTCAATGCGGGTCTGCAAGCTCTGAGCCTTCACCAAATCAGGGTCTGTCTTCAGAAGTCGGTCATCGGTCGCAGCCGTCTTTTCTGCGGCATTCAATTCCGCCAGTTTTTGTTTCTTTTCTGCGACCTTCTCAGGTTTCAGTACTGTCTTGCTCGTGTCCTTGGTCGCGGGCTTTGCAAGTGAAACATCAACAATATTGTCGTCTAGCCGATCAACCGTTCCGGTCGGCGTCACCAAAGTTGCAGGTGACGGGACAATGGTGAAAGCTGGGGACGCGTTGGCATTCAGATCCAGGCTAAATTCGAATGTGTGGCCAATGCTCGCAACATACTTCTCGGGATTGCTCCTGATGTAGTCGTCCGCCAAGGCGCCTTCGATCGCTCGGTTTAACCATTCCCCAAAACCGATCTTCCCTTGGAGAAACGGGTGAATTTCGTTGAGTTGCTCAGGCTGGCAGGGGCCTTTTACGTCCGCAAAATCCAAATTGAATTTCATAACAGCCGTACGGTTTGCAGTTGTTGTTGCGCCGCCCCCGACCCCAACCGCAACCGATGATCCTTTAGCGAGGGTTGCCGGAATGGTACTGGTCGCCTTAAGGCCGCCAGTCTCGTTCCCTTTTAATGTTACCGTGTATTGGCCTTGCCAATCGGAAAGCCATGAGTACCCCTTTACGTCAATCTCATACCAAACAGCATTCCTGAACTCGCAGCCGATCGAGGTAACAAGGGTGTCAAGGGGTAATACTTTGTCAGAAATCATCTGAGGAAGCGTCGCGCCACAGGCGGACAACACCACTGTCGGCACTAAAAGTAAGCCATTTTTGAAGAAACACATTTTCTACCCCTCCAAACAAACAAATATGGGCGATGAGATTCCTCACTTTGGTGCGAGGGCCTCGTTTAGGCTGATCCATCTGCCAGCGCTATCTTCAACCTCAAGCAATTCGATCGCTTGGCGTGACACGATCCCAAGCGAGGATTCCTGAGACGTTGCGCGTGCCGATTCATATAAAATGCGTAGAAACCGCGCGACGTAGTCCGGATGGGATCCGGTCATCGCGACTCGAATCGACTGAGCACCTGGTGTATAGTCGAAGATCAAGCCAACACCGATCGGCATAGCGCTGCACAGCTTGGGGAAGGTCTTGGGGCACACGGCCTTTCGAACTAACGCATTGGTTATGTCCAAGATCGTCGAATACGCCGACGGTAACGCTGTATCTATGTTGCCAACAACCTTGATGGAATAAGAATCAGCTTCGAGCTCTTTCGCTTGCCCCGCCGCATCGAAGACGTGCATCCCCTTTATCTCATCATAATCACTGAGCCCGTGCTTCAAAACCACGTGCCCCAATTCGTGTCCCAGGACCCACATCAGCAACGTCCGACGATACTCAACGCGCCGCGCGGTCTGACTCCTGTCGTTGGTTGACCTACCGATCAAAGCGAAGCGGTCGATGAGGTTATCGATCATATGCAAGTCACAATCGATCAATTTTTCCCATCCGGAAGCTACACAGTTTTCTTTGTACAGCGATCGTTTCGCAAAGAGAGAATTGTAACTTTCGATTGTGACCACTAGATCGCCTGAGTCGACCTTTAGGTGATAGAGGATGACCGGAGGATCCCTGCTCGTCCATAGAGGGAGTATGGCATCTGCAAGTTTGTCTATGGTGCCGCTTACTTCAATCGCAGGTGGCTCATTTGCCTCCGTAACCGAAGAAATCAAACAAGCAATAATTATTAACAACGCAGCGGACGTCAGATGCCCTGAAATAGATCGAGCCTTACAGCGTGATTCTGGGTGACAAGACAATGCGAAGTCACCGAAGGTAAATTTGGAGGAAATCGGACCACCGCTCATGTGAAACGAAATCCACGGGGTGATCGCTGTTTGTCTTCACATAACCTTGCTTGTAGGGATCCGCATCAAAGTCCGATTTGCTGGCGGGGAAATATATGGCAATGCCTTTCGACCCTGTCGCACGCACGCTCGTTGCCGAAGCATAGTTTATGACAACGGTCTGCCTTGCAAGATCGAGCGCCGCTTGCGCACGGGTCCGACTAGCAGACTCTGTCGTCTCGGCGATGTAGAGCTCTAGAAAGGAGGGCAAATCAATCGAAGTATAAAGGCCGTCGCCCGCTCCATAAGTTGTCAACTTTGATCTGGCTTGCTCTACTTTTGCCCGCTCGGAGTCGATCGAATTTAACAGCGCATCCGCGAAGGACGAAACAGCGTCAGCCGTTGCTTCGATTTTTGAAAGATCGACGACTGAAAGTGTCGTCATATGGTGATCTCCGTAGCGGTTCTTGTAGGCCGCCACCACTGCACTAGACAAATCGAGTGGCGTCATAGTCGGGGTCCGCACGAGAGGGCCCATTATGGCGGTGTAATCCCAACCTGGTCCCGGCTCCAACTCCTCGCTCGATACCATTAACGCGGCGGATGTTCGGAATCCGTAGCCGGTCTCCAACATCGACATCAGGCATGCGTCGAACCCCACGATATCGAGCTTGCGCTTTAGTCGAGAAGAAGCATTTGCGATGCTTTTCTGCACATCGCTATTGTACAAGAAGTGTTTGGTGTCATCGTCGAAGGATACCGCTCGATAACCTCCTACCTGCGGCGTGTGCTCTGCAGCTTGGGAAAGACGCGTGAACATCGTGCGGTCGGTAGGCGGGATGCGGGTCGACGCATCACGTATGGATTCGTCGTCAGCCATCTGAAACCGCCAACCCTGGCCGTGATTCCAAATCACCAGCATGTATTTTTTTGCTGGATACTTCTCTAATGACCAGTTGATAAAATCGTCCAATGCGGCGGGTGATCCCATGTCAGAAAGTGCAGGATTCCTTCGAAGATCCAAGACTGCGGACGCGGGAACCGGGGCCTGACCCTTCTTCACATTGAACCGAAGAACGCCCGACCAACCTTCGGCTTCATGCGTGACGTGAGCGGACGGTCGCCCCATCTCGACAACAACATTCACTTTCGATGTGCTGCCGATTGCCGCAATTTCTCGGAAGTTGGCAAGCGCATCTGCCTCCAAGCTATTCTTGCCGTTCATGAACACCATCAACGTCCACTCTGCGGTGTCCGCGAGAACAGAGTTGGTTGCCAGACACATAATCGCAATCGAAACTAGCAACTTTGCTATTTGGAACTTCATTGCCCAAACCCCATCGCGCCAGCACCAAGCTAAATTGCTTTATTCTTTATGGGCGAGTATTCTTCTACTAGTTCCCTCTGGTTGTAAATCTGAATCGTGACGTTTTGCTACGAAAAGTTGCGCTAACCGACAATACGGCCGTTCGCTGTTGTACGTTTGTCTATTCCGGTCTGCCCCTATCAACGAACCATCAGGCCGGGAGGCCGGTTCGCCGATGTCTTCTCTCGTTTCCATCTTCGGCTAGCCTGAGTCGCCGCTCCTCGTCCACTAATAGGCTGGAAATCCAGACCGCTGAGGCAACCCCTCGCCACAGGTAGATGTCAGAGCCAGGCAGCTCAAGAATGATAAACACTCGCTGCTCGTCGCGAGATGGCTGCTTCCCTGGGTGTTGTGCAGTTCAGGTGTCAGGAATGCGACGCTATCTCTGGTTGCTCTAGTTTTTGAGCCTGTTAAGCTGCCGGCCATTTCATCGCATCATTTTTGGAAAGGCTCATGTAGTGGCCAGTCCTAAGGTCATTATCCTCTCGGACGGTACTGGGAACGCGGCCTCCAGCGTTTGGCGAACAAACGTATGGCGGATCTTTCAGGCCCTCGATCTCCAGGGCAATGCCCAAGCCGCAAAGTATGACGACGGCGTCGGCACCTCATCATTTGTGCCTCTCGCCATTCTCGGCGGCGCTTTTGGCTACGGTCTTAAGCGCAATATCCTTGATGCCTACAAATTTATTTGTCGAAACTACGACCACGTAAACGGCTCGAAGATCTACTTGTTCGGCTTCAGTCGTGGCGCATTTACGGCCCGCGTACTGGCTGCGCTCATCCTAGAGCAGGGGCTCATCATCGCGGATACAGAATCCGAGCTGCATGATGGTGCCGTAAAGGCTTATCGTGCGTATCGCGCGGCCGGCTACCACTCCGTGTGGCGGATCGAGGTCATATTTCGGGCCATACGCGATTACATCCTTGTACCGGTCTGGGATCGTTTTAGAGGCAATAAGCCGTACTCGGAAATTCGTTGCGCCACGCCACTCTCGATCGAGTTTGTCGGTCTGTGGGACACGGTCGCGGCTTACGGTTTGCCGATCGACGAAATGACACGGGGTATCAGTAACTGGGTTTGGCCTCTGGAGCTGCCCAATCGGGTTCTCAATCCCCGGATCAAGTGTGCGCGTCACGCGCTGGCCCTCGATGACGAGAGAACGACTTTTCATCCAGTCCTCTGGACTGAACAGACGGAGGGACAGCCCGCCCCGACGGTTCCCGTGACGATCGACGGCGAGCGCTTGGTCCAGGTGTGGTTCGTCGGGATGCATGCAAACGTCGGCGGAGGTTATCCCGACGATGCGGTCGCATTCGTTCCGCTAGCCTGGCTCGTTGATGAGTCGGTCAAACGCGGCCTTGTGTTCAAGAATGCACCCGACGCGGACCCGGACGCACTCAAATCTATCAAGTCGTCCGAGGACAAAGACGGCCGCCTCTATGACTCGCGTTCGGGACTGGGTGCATATTATCGATACGGTCCGCGCAAGGTGGCCGAGCTTTGCAACGACCCCTACGTCGGGGTCAGCGTCCCGATGCCAAAGATCCACGAGAGCGTGTTCGAGCGCATCGACAGCGGTTGCAATTCCTACGCTCCAATCGGACTTCCCCCTAGCTATGTCGTGGTCTCCCGGACGGGTCAGGTCGCCCCGCTGAGCGCCGGTACGTTCGAAACGCCGGTTCGCGCGCCGGTACGATACGCGGCACAAGAGAAGTTGTGGAACTATGTATGGCTAAGACGGATCGCTTATTTTGCGACGCTCGCGGCCTCACTCCACCTCGCGGCTTTCTGGCTGTTCCACGGTCAGAACAAGGAGCACGAGTTCGATTCCTATTTCAGGATGGTTTCAGAGTCCGTTCGCCTCATTGAGTCGTTTCTTCCGACTTCCCTCCACTGGTGGACAGACTGGTACGCGGGCAACCCGGAATGGTTCGCTGGCGGGATCATTGCTGTGGCTATCTTGATGGGAATCGGCGGCTCGCTAAGCGGAACGATCAGCGACAGGATGCGGATCATCTGGCGTGACCGCGCGAATCCGGCGCCGCTTTCCGGCATCGTCCAAAATGCGATCTACTGTTTCCGCACCAGCTGGCTCTATCAATGGGTCCTGAACACCGGGAGACGATACGTCGTCCCATTTTTTCTCGCTGCCGCCATGGTCTGGTTCGGCGCAACGGTGCTCAGTCATTTCCTGTTCAATGTCGCGGACTCGACGGGCGCATTCTGCAAAGGAACCCCAGCCAACCAGCTTGTCGCCGCCGACAAGGGCATACCGCAGAACGCCATCGACTTCGATACGAGTCTGATATGCGCTCCGACCGGGCTCGCGGTGCGCCCGGGGTTCTCATACGAGATCTCGATCACGATGACGGAGCCCTGGGAGGACGACGGGCGACCTGTCACACCAGGCGGTTACCGGACATCGACGATGCAAGGCCTCAAAGAACTGAATAGTTACGCGACGATCTTCTTACGGCGCATCCTTTTCCGGCCGTGGTACCGGCTCATCGCTCGCGTCGGAGCGACTGGTGTCGACGAATATTTCCTCGACCCTAAGCCGATATCGAACACCAGTCCCCAAGGCTACAAGGCCCGCTTCACGGCCGAGCGTAGCGGCGAGATATTCCTTTACGTCAATCAAGCCGTCATCGGACTCCCTTGGGTCTACGATTGGTTCTACGGCGATCACAAGGGCAGGGCCAAGGTGACAGTAAAGTTGCTGTAACGCGAGCTTAGGGCGCTATTGTCGGCATGGCTGTTCGATCGGTGCCATGCCAAACCTCGCGTAGGCATATCGGGGGGGCCAGCCAGCCCGGGTAGCCGATTTTGGGTCCCCTATTTGGAGAGCCATCGAGTTACTCAAAGTGCGCGATCCCACTGGGCATGGCTACTGCTGTTCGAAGGCCGCCATGGACCCAGGGCTTTGTCATATCAGCTACTCGCCTTGACGCTTTTTGTGTTCAGCCCGTCTTCAACCGAGCAGATCGACAGGTAGACGGGTGATACTCGAGGTCATTAGGAGCTTGAGGGTCGCTGGGTCAGTCCGGCAAGCCCGGCTACGACAAAGCTCGCAAGCAGCCATCCCATGAACCGATGGAAGGCGAAGTAAGCATTCTGGAGGAAGTTGAGGGAGTCGGTCGGCTTCTCTTCGAAGAACGCTGCATAGTGCGGGCTCAGCTTGGCGACAGGCAGGACCTCCTGGAAGCTTGCGCCCGCGCGCCAAAGCCACGCCTCGAGCGGGTTTCCCGTGACAGGCACGGGCGCGAGGACCAGCGTCCCGACGATTGTCAGCAGGAGAACCACCCACAGCACACGGAAATAGCGCGTGCCGATCCCGTAGCCGATAAATCCGCACAGCAGCGTCAGCCCGGCGTACTGCCGCCAGTGTCCGCGCCGCCAGAATTCCATCCTCGCCGCCTCGCGCTCGTCATACTGAATCTGGTTGGCTTCACTAAGATAGCCGGCCGACCGCAACTGTCTTGCCAACTGGAAATACGGCTGCGGCTCGACGCGTGACGGATTTGTGCCGCCGGCCGCAAACCGCTTCAGGAATGCAAGGCGTTCTTCGGCCGCCTGTGGCGCCGGAAACCGCGGCAGCGACTCGTAAGTGCAGCCGATGAGGTTGAGGATCGGGGGCAGAATGGCGACTGGCGTTTCGGCGAAAGGCTCGGAACCGAAAGCAAGGCTTTTGATGCTGCTCCCAGCAAGGTTCAACTCCATGCGCGCAACAGGCGCCTCCAGATCCTTTAGATCGAACGATAGCGACCGGGCGCGCGAACCCTCGAAAAAAATGCCGTCCATTAAACCGCCGGAGAACGTGACATCGCGATCGATCGTCGCATTGTTGAACCGGAGGATGGGGCAACACAGCCTGTCCACGTCCACGTCAAGGCTGACAACGCAATTCGTAAAATCAGCGTCCCTTTCAAGCAAGAGGTCCCGCCAACTGATTTCGCCGAACTGGCACCGATAGGCGATGAAACGGTCAGCGCGCGCCGCCGCCTTCGGAGATTCGTCTTTCGCCGGAGAGTTGCTCCAGTCAAAGACGGCGGCGCTGGTCCGTAACAGATGGATGTTACCTACGCAGGCAAGGTCGTAGAACCTCAGGTCACGTTCAACCTTGCAATACGCAAGGTTTAGGTAAGCCAGCTCGCATGAAAAGATATGTGCGAACCCATGGATGTTGGTCTCTCTTATCTTGATGCCAACGCCCTTCAGCCCGGCGATGACAAATTCATCACCGATCTCACAATCATTGATTACAACGGGAAAGCCCTTCGAGGCCGTGCTTTCGCTTTCACCTCTCCTCGTGATTCGGAAGGATTCGCAGCTGAAGGACTCGAGCTCCGCCGCGCCCAGCCGGGTGACGCTCACGCTCAGCCGACCAAACTTTCCACCGCGAACCTCTAGCCTTGGCGCGTCAAGGCCAAGCAGCTCGCATTTCCCGATTTCACAGGCCGTCAGTTTGACGCCACCGGCGCAAACCAGCCCGCTCGCAAACAAGGATGCGCCGTTCAGGCGGATATCCGCGGATCGCATGCTGACATTCATGATCTGCAGCTCGCCCACGATCCCGGCGCCGGCGACCGTGATGTCATCCTGGATCACGCTCTCGGAGATGCTGAACGAAGGCACTCCTTTGACTCCCCAAAGCGCGAGTCCGCCCCGGAAGCGACATTTTTCGAACGAAAGCTCGATCGTGCCTCCCTCCTTCGGCGCCGGGAAAAAGAAGTCGCCGACAATGTCGAAACCGACGAGCCAGACCTGGATCGGAACCAGCGAGCCGTCCGCCGCTGGCTTTGATCGCGCGAAAAGCCACCTCGACAATTCCTTCCCATTGATACGGCGTTGATCATCCGGCTCCTCGGGCGGGATTTCCTTACCGACCTCGATGGTACGTGACCTTTCGAAAGCACTGTCGAGATAGGTTTCGTCCAGCATGGAAGCACCTTCGTTCCTGCGCCAGCGCAACGACAGTCAATTCTAGACTAGCGTAACACGTGTATTCTCCACAATCCACACTTTTGCTCAAGGCTTGCCGGCCATCGCAGATATGGCCGGTACCGTCACGATATGCGGGGGCCACCTGGAACAATCCGCGTAAAGCTTCAGCCAATGTTATCCTCAAGTTCGGGCGTGCAACGTCGCGGCCACCGATATGCAGGTGTCCCGTAGAAGGAGAGCCGGCGAGTGATCGAGAGTGCGAGTCCGAACGCAAAAGCTACGCCTACGAAGCGGACGTAGTGTTCGGCACATGGAGCCATCCATCGCTTCAGCTTAAGTCGCATAGCTCAAGCCGTCCTTCTCGATCGACAAGCCATAAATACTGCGACATCTTGGCATCAAACAATCAACCGTGACCTCCTTGCAGTGAGTACTCGCGTAAACCCGGTGGGCTGAGACACCGGTCGGAGCATCGGACCAGGCGGTCCAGCACGCTCCTGGGAATGAACGACCAAAGCGGGGCAAGGTCGCAAAACTAAGCCCGACGAGAGACGGAAAAGCTTTAGACCGTCGAGGGTGACACGATCGTCGGACCGGTCGCGCCGATACCCTGCGTAGACAAGCAGAGGCGTAAGGGGGCGAACCGCACTACCCGCCCCGGCCACGACCATGGCTCCTCTGGTCCGACGTTTCCGACGCCGTTAGACGCATGGATCACTTTGCCATAGCGACAGCCGGCTAGGGCCCGGGTAGCGGATTTAGGGATCCCCTCGAAGGAGAGCCCGCGACGGCCCGAGCCCGCGCGTCCGAACTCCCGAGCGACGGCACATTCGCACATTCGCACAATCGAAGACCGTCGATATCGAGTACCGCGCACCATATTTCGCGGGAGCTTCGGTGAAGCTTTGAGGTTGGTTCGAGTAGCTATCCAGAGTAGCGGAAAAATTACACTGAGCCCGGGGGTCTCAGTTGTCTCAAAATAACTAAATAAGATGCAGGCCTTTGCATCTTGTTGGATGGCCACTGGAGCATCCCTGCGATCTGGAGTTCTACAGATGCCAGCAGCGCTGCCCGGCATATGGCTTCCTATTACCAATATCCAGTCATCTGTTATCGATCATCAATTGATTGCTGACACTCGTCCACACGAACCAGTTCCCAACGGCGAGTTGATCGATAATCCCAACGGGAAGATTCAATCATCATCCCGTCTCCTACCAATCAACCGATCTTGGCAGGCCGGGGATAGTAACCGGCCCGATCAGACAATCGCCAGCGGGTACGTCAGTTGATCGCCGATCGACTCGATGATGGTTGGTCGGCCTATCTGGTCACCCTCACCTTCCAACACCTCGTCGGCCCGCGGCATGTGGTGCTAGCTCGAATGAGGGACGAGGTTCAAAGAATCTACTCGACGCTCGTGACCTATGTGCATCGGAGACCAAGGACGGCACCGACCGACGAGCTTCCTGTCCTCATTGGGGTTGCCGATCTTCCTGTCACCAAGCGTGATAAGGCCAAGTCTCCGAGCTATTGTAACGGCGGACTCCACTTCCACGCGATCTTGGTATTGCCGCCCTGTTCTCGGCTCAAGGGATCGGTCGTCAACCACTTCACGTCTAATGCTGATCGGTATGCCGGACCGAACGGGTTCGTAGCCAACGTCCACGTCGCACCCGTGACCCACGACATCCACCGCGTCACCGACTACGTCTTCAAGTCGGTCATCAGGTGACGACTCTCCTATGAAGATGCCGTACTGGTACTGCCAAGGACACGAAACGAGCTCCCGACTAAGCCTACCATTACGTCACGGGTGCACTCGTCCGCTCTGCCATTGCGCCCTTGAACGGTGTCGTTGTTGTTGAGGGAGAGGACGTGATCAACCCGGCCAAGCAGGCGAAAAATGTGGGGCTGAATGTGGGGTAGAGTGCCATACCACTCCGAAAATAACCGCAAAAACAAAGCCTTAGGTATTTCGGTGGCGGAGAGAGTGGGATTCGAACCCATGGTACGGGACAAAACTTCGACTCGCCGAAGCGGGACCGAACTCGAATTGGGCGCGCGCTCATAATGGTCTTCAAAAACTGTGGACCGAACTATGCACCACAACGTTGGCATTCACGTTGGTAGAGAGATCGGCCAATCCACTAAATTATAATCAATTGCTTACTTACCATATTCAATGCCGGCCAGGGACAGATCGCGGCATTGAAAACGCGAGAGATTCCAGCAACTGGTTCGCGTCAAATACGATCGGAAGCCAATCGGGGAGGCCGCAGGAATCGAATTCCGTTGCAAGAGACCGAAGCCCTCGCAGCGCGGCTAGCATGCGCCGCCTTCTCTTCCGTAAGCCCTTTAGCTGTCTGCTGTCTGATACCTGGAGGGTGTTTCTTCGTTCAGATCGATGCGCGTGTCGCCCTCGACGGCTCGGCGTCCGCGCGACCGGAGTCGAATCCTTTGTCGTAACCGACCGCACCAGTGGCGTCAGCCCACTGTGCTTCGAGCTCCAAGCAAATTGTCCGATTCACCGTCGTAAGCCGCCGATTACCCCACCCACGCAGCGGTGGGGCTTCTCGAGGAGCGGATTTCGCATACACGTTGGACCTAGCGCCCGATCCGAGGGCAGCGCGAACTCATGAGTAACGCGTTCAATACATGCCGAAGCGCAAGATCGACAAGCTCGCCCGCGCGAAAGCGCGCCCCGATCCCGCCCAATGGGGCGAGGACGAAGTAATGACTCTTCTCGAGGCTGCTGTCGTGTTTTTTCCTCACGGTCCATTGACATTGTCATCGTTGCGTAGGGCGGCCGCCTCTGGGACTCTTGAAATTGCCAAAGTGGCAGGTAAAGATTTGACGACGCCTCGTGCAATCCGCAAATTGGTGAAGCCAACATGCCTGGCCGTAAAGCCAAGCCGCCACGACTCTGGTTCCGGGAAGACGATAGATGCTGGGTCATCCTCGATCGGGCAGGCGGAAAACGACTGCAGATCCGCACAGGTTGCGGCCGCGACGATGTTGATGGCGCAGCGAAAGCGCTCGAAACCTACATCGGCGGACGACACACCACCACAATCGGCGCAACCGACCCTGCCGTCCTCGCGATAGCTGACGTTCTCACAGCTTACGAGGCTTCCAAGCGTCCAAAGGACACGAACGACGAGCGTGCCTGGGCACAGCACGATCTGCTGCTGATACGCCTGCTCGACCTGAACCACTTCTTCGGGGACAAGACCGTCGGCAAACTCAAGGCCCAGCTGTGCCGCGACTTCGTGGACTGGTCGACCGGCACGCCGAATGAAAACAACAGACGGGCCGGGATTAAGCCGCGTCAAGGCAAAGTTTCCGATCAAACCGCCAGGCGCCGGCTGGAAGATTTGCGTGCTGCCGTCAACGCATACCATGCGGAGCACACGCTGAGCGTCGTTCCGAAGATTACCCTACCTCCCAAGGCGGAAGGCCGCCACCGCTGGCTGACGCGCAACGAAGCCGCGCGCCTGCTCGGTGCCGCGATCGGCTTCGTGTGGGATAACGAGCGAAGCTCCTGGAAGCGAAAGGAAGATGGCAACCTGTTGCGTCGCGAGCGCTGGATCATCCGGCGCCGTTACCCGGCCGCCCGCTTTTGTCTGATTGGCGTTTACAGCGCGCGGCGCGAGGAAACGATTCGGCGCACGCAATGGCTCGCCACCACGACGCATCCATGGATGAACCTCGACGCCATGGTCTATCAAGGCAAAGGCGCGCTGGAGCGGTCAACCAAGAAGCGGCGACCGCCAGCAAAGATCGCCAGCCGTCTGCGCCCTCACCTAGTCCGTTGGCGCAAACTCGACCAAATCCGATCGGCCGAGTTGCGAGCGGCTGGCATTCTGGGGAATGGCGAGCAGATCCGGTTTGTGGTCAACCGCATCAACGACGGTCAGCCGCTTGCCGGCAAGATCAGATCAGCCTGGGAAGGTATTCTGCAGGACGCGGGGCTCGGCGAAGATGTCGTCCGGCATTCGCTTCGCCACACCGCGGCAACATGGTTGATGCAAGCCGGCGTCGATATGTGGGAGGCTGCTGGCTGGCTCGGAATGACGGTGGAGCAGCTAGAGGCCAACTACGGCCATCACCACCCAGATTTCCAAGAAGAGGCGGCCGAAGCGTTCCGAGGGAGGCGCTGAAGGGCGCCCCTAATCGCCGCGTTCTATTCGTGCCCGGAGATCGGCCAAAATAAGGTCGTAGGTCCGAAGCGACGCTTTGGGGTGTTCGATCGTTTCTGGGGTGACATCACGCCCAGGACCATTTCCCTCGCGTTCGCCGATCGTCATTGTGCCATTTTCGAGAGCCGCCAGATCCTCGTGGATTTGATTGATTTGATTCTCGATTTCGCTGGCGTACGCTTTGAGATCGACCGCCATCGAGACCCCAAATCGTTGCGCATTTCGTTGCGCACAAAAATCATCGAAAGTATAAGTACTTGAAAGAATGGTCGGAGTGGCAGGATTCGAACCTGCGACCCCTGCGTCCCGAACGCAGTGCTCTACCGGGCTGAGCCACACTCCGACTAAGAGGCCGGCTTATAGCGTCGGGTTTCGGGGACCGCAAGGCACCGAATTGAGGATTTAAGTCACAGTGGAAACAGGCCTGAAAACGCTCGTTTTGCCCGCCGGCCTCGCCGCCACGGCCACCGCCGCCGGCGTTTTGGCCGAGGGCGGGCTGGTGGCCTTCCCGACTGAGACGGTCTACGGCCTCGGCGCTGATGCCGGCAATGCCGCCGCAATCGCCCGTCTTTACCAGGCCAAGGGCCGGCCGGCCTTCAATCCGCTGATCGCCCATGTCGCCGATCTGGCCGCCGCCCGCCGGATCGCCCTGTTCGACGGCCAGGCCCTGCGGCTCGCGACGGCCTTCTGGCCCGGTCCGCTCACCCTGGTGCTGCCCAAGGCCCTGTCCTGTCCGGTGGCGGAGCTGGCCACGGCCGGCCTCGATACCGTCGCGATTCGGGTTCCCGCCCACAAGGTGGCGCGCGACATCATCAAGGCTTTCGGCGGCGCCGTCGTGGCGCCATCGGCCAATCTCTCCGGCCACGTCTCGCCGACCACGGCCGAACACGTCAACGGCGATCTCGCCGGCCGCATCGACCTGATCGTCGACGGCGGCGCGGTCGATGTCGGCGTCGAATCCACCATCGTCGGCTGCTTCTCCGATCCGGTGCTGCTGCGGCCTGGCGGACTGCCGCGCGCCGAGATCGAGCGCGTGCTTGGCCACCCACTGCTATCTTGGGCAGCGGATCCGGAGAGCGACAGCGGCCAGCCGCTCGCCCCCGGCATGCTCACGTCGCATTACGCGCCGCGCACACCCGTCCGGCTCAATGCCGGCGATGTCCATGTCGGCGAGGCACTGCTGGCGTTCGGGCCGGCCAAGGTCGCGAGGGCCGAATGCGCCTCCGCAATCATGAATCTGTCCCCGCGTGGCGATCTCGCCGAGGCCGCCGCCAATCTGTTCGGCTATCTTCGCACGCTCGACACAAAAAACGCGGATGCCATTGCCGTCATGCCCATTCCGGACGACGGGCTGGGCGAAGCCATCAATGACCGGCTGCGCCGCGCAGCAGTCGGACGCGCATGATCCGAACATGTGAGAGCCGGTTTTTCGAAACGATCAAGACCAGACCGGGAGTGAAAGACCAAGAACAATGAATATCGTCCAGCCTGCCGTGCCGCCGCTTCCGCCCGAATTGATCCAGAAATTCCGCGCCGTCGTCGGCGAAAAATATGCGGTCACCGATGCCGCCGACATCGCGCCCTACGTGACCGAGGAGCGCGACCTGTTTCACGGCCGCTCGCCATTGGTGCTGCGCCCGGGCTCGACCGCGGAAGTGTCAGCGATCTGCAAGCTCGCGACCGAGCACCGGATCGCGCTGGTGCCGCAGGGCGGCAACACCGGCCTGGTCGGCGGCCAGACGCCACATAATGGCGAAGTAGTCGTCTCGCTGCGGCGCATGGACAAGATCCGCGACGTCGATGCCGATTCCAACGCCATGACCTGCGAGGCCGGCGTGGTGCTGCAAGTGGCGCAGCAGCGCGCAGCCGATGTCGACCGGCTGTTCCCGCTGTCGCTCGGCGCGGAAGGAAGCTGCACCATCGGCGGCAATCTCTCGACCAATGCCGGCGGCACCGCAGCGCTGGCCTATGGCGTGGCGCGTGAGATGGCGCTCGGGCTCGAGGTCGTGCTGGCCGACGGGCGGGTGCTGAACGCGCTGTCGAAGCTGAAGAAGGACAACACCGGCTACGATTTGCGCAACCTCTTCATCGGCGCCGAGGGCACGCTCGGCATCATCACGGCGGCGACGCTGAAACTGTTTCCGAGGCCGCGCGCGGTCGAGACTGCCTATGTCGGCCTGCAATCGCCGACGGCCGCCCTGAAACTGTTGTCAATCTCGCGCAACGAGGCGGCCGGCAGCCTGACCAGCTTCGAGCTGCTCGCCGATATCGCGGTCGATTTCTCGATTCGCCACGGCATCGACATCCGCGATCCCCTGACGACCAAGTACCCCTGGTATGTGCTGATGGAGTTGTCGTCGTCGCGCGAGGATGCCCGCGACACGCTGGAGGCGATCCTCACCAAGGGCATGGAGGACGGCATCGTCGACGACGCCGTGATCGCGGCGAATTTGAGCCAGCGCCAGGCGTTCTGGAAGCTGCGCGACGAGATGTCGGCCGCGCAGAAGCCGGAGGGCGGCTCGATCAAGCACGACATTTCGGTGCCGGTGGCCGCCGTCCCCGCCTTCATCGAGGAGGCGAATGCCGCCGTGGTGAAGCTGGTCCCGGGCTCGCGGCCGGTGCCGTTCGGTCATCTCGGCGACGGCAACATCCACTACAATGTCTCTCAGCCGATCGGCGGCAATGCCGCGGATTTCCTGGCGCGCTGGCACGACGTCAATGCCGTCGTGTTCGCGATCGTGCTGCGCATGGGCGGCTCGATCTCGGCCGAGCACGGCATCGGCGTGCTCAAGCGCGACGAGTTGCCCGACGTGAAAGACAAGGTCGCGATCGAGCTGATGCGCGCGATCAAGGCGATGCTCGATCCATTGGGGATCATGAACCCGGGAAAAGTGCTGTGAACGCGCCCTCGACGACAATGCCGACTGCCGCCCTCTCCATTGCTCCGATTGCCGACAGCGACGTCGCCGATGTCGTCGTACTCTGGCAGGCTTGCGGCCTGACCCGGCCGTGGAACGATCCCTCCGCCGACATCGCGCTGGCACGGCGCGGACCGAATTCGGCGCTACTGGTCGGCCGCGACGCTGGCGTAATCGTGGCAACTGCGATGGTCGGCCACGACGGCCATCGCGGCTGGGTCTATTACGTCGCGGTCGATCCCGCTCATCAGGGCAAGGGCCTTGGCCGCACCATGATGGCGTCGGTGGAAGACTGGCTGCGCGCGGCCGGCGTGCCGAAGCTGCAATTGCTGGTCCGGCGAGAGAACGCCAAGGCAAGCGCCTTTTATCAATCGCTCGGCTACGAAGAATCGACCTCCGTGATGCTCAGCAAGTGGCTCGACGGCCGCGACCCGACGCCGTGAGTGAAAGTTAGGGTCTGCGCATGAGCATTTCCGACCGCGTCCGCGTCAAGGACGTCCGCGTTCTCTCCAAGGCGCGTTACTTGCTCACCAGCACCACCTTCGACTACCGCCGCGCCAGTGGCGAGTGGCAGACGCAGATCCGCGAGACCTACGACCGCGGCAACGGCGCGGCGCTGCTGCCCTATAATCTGAAGACCCGCACCATCGTGCTGGTGCGGCAGTTCCGCTACCCCGCTTTCGCCAATGGCTACGACGATCTGCTGATCGAGGCGGCCGCCGGCATGCTCGACGACGCCGCACCGGAGCAGCGGATTCGTGCCGAAGCGGAAGAAGAGATCGGTTACCGGCTCGACCGTGTGCGCAAGGTGTTCGAGGCCTTCATGACCCCCGGTGCGGTGACCGAGAAGCTGCACTTCTTCGTCGCCGAATACGACGCCACGATGCGCATCGGCGAAGGCGGCGGCCTTGCCGACGAAGGCGAGGACATCGAGGTGCTGGAGCTTGCGATCGACGAGGCGCTCGCCATGATCGCCGACGGTCGCATCGTCGATGCCAAGACCATCATGCTGCTGCAATACGCAGCGCTGCATCTGTTTCGATGAAGGCTGATCCAACCTCCACCGTCGTCCCGGCGAAGGCCGGGACCCATATGTGGACGGCCCCCGTGGCACAAGAGCTTTGTGAGTAGATCGGAACGCTTGCATCCATATGTCCGGCCTGTTGATGCGACGCACATTGATCGCTGGCCAAGATGGGTTGCGCGACGCGAGCTCCAAACAACCCGGCGACCTGTTGACCGCCAATGGGTCCCACGGACTGTCTCGCATCGTTGATCGACCGATTGCTCCATCTGCTCTTGCAGCTTCCGGGTCGGCCGGTGGGCGAACCCGCCGGCCGGCCAATCTGTTAGGCGACGGCTCCCAT
>NZ_JYMU01000055.1:0-59442 GCF_000938235.1 Bradyrhizobium sp. LTSPM299 | reverse complement strand
CACGAAGAAGCTGCCAAAGGTGGCCACTGAGATGGCGCTCAACGTGCTCGCCTACAACATGAAGCGCGTGATGACGATCCTGGGCGTAGGCGGATTGCTGAAGGCGATGCGGGCGTGAGGCCGGCCTCTGTGCGACCAAATCAGCGCCTACATGAAGCTCTTGGTTGCCACTGAGATGAGAGGTCGATTCCACCGAATTAGAAGCTCGGCGGCCGCGAACTGCGCCAGTGCCCCCAAGTTGCGCGATTTTCACACGGCCTGGGCCCAAGGCCGACGTGGGCCATGCCCACTTCAAGGTCGGCTTCCAGGAGCGAAGCGGACGCGGGGCGTATTTGTAGGACGCGCCCTAGTCTACCAAAATCACTCTGACATCATTCACATTCGTCAGCGTCGGTCCGGTCAGCAGCAAATCGCCGGTCTGCGCGAAAAATCCCGTGGCGTCGTTGTTCTCGAGATAGGCCTTGGGATCGAGGCCCAGTGATTTCATCTTCGCGAATGTCGCCTGGTCGATGATAGCGCCGGCCGGATCGCTGGCGCTGCCGGCGCCGCCGTCGGCGCCATCGGTGTCGCCGGCGAGCGCTGACACATCGGGCGTATCCTTCAGCAGATCGGCGAGCGCCAGCGCGTATTCCTGGTTGGGGCCGCCGCGGCCGTTACCGCGCACGGTCACCGTGAGCTCGCCGCCCGAGATGATCGCGACGCGCTTGCCTTCGCTGCGCGCCTGCAGTGCCATGCGGGCGTGCGCGGCGGCGACGTCGCGGGCCTCGCCTTCGAGATCGGCGCCGAGGGCGATGGTCTCATAACCGGCGTCGCGCGCGACCTTCACCGCGGCGTCGATCGAGGCCTCTGGTTTCGCCAGCAGTTCGAACGTTGCGTGCGCAAAGGCGGGATCGCCGGGCTTGCAGGTCTCATTCCTGGGATCGTCGAGCGCGCGGCGTACGGCGTCGTCGACCGCGAGATTGTATTTGGCGACCAGGGCGCGGGCATCGGCCAGCGTGGTGGGATCGGGCACCGTCGGACCGGACGCAATCGCGGAGGGATCGTCATGCGGCACGTCTGATATCGCGAGCGTGACGATCTCGGCAGCGCGTCGGCCGGCGCGGGCCAGCCGGCCGCCCTTGATGCGCGACAGATGCTTGCGGACGATGTTCATCTCGCCGATCGGTGCGCCCGAGCGCAGCAGCGCGCGGTTGACCTGCTGCTTCTGCGCAAAGCTCACGCCCTCGACCGGTGCGATCCAGTTCGCCGAACCGCCGCCGGTCAGCAGCACCAGCAGCAAATCGTCAGGGGTCGCTTCCGCGGCGAGCCGCAGCGTGTCGTCGGCCGCCTTCAGCCCGGCCTCGTCGGGCACGGGGTGGCCGGCCTCGACCACCTTGATGCGTCGTGTCGGCACGCCGTGGCCGTGACGGGTCGTCGCGATGCCGACCAGCCGTGCCGGATCGAGCCCGAGCCCGTCGAGATAATGCCGTTCGGCTGCCGCAGCCATCGCGCCGGCGCCTTTGCCGGCGGCAAGGCAGATGATCCGTCCCTTCGGCACCGGACGCAGCCGTGACGCCAGCACGACGTCGGGGTGCGCGGCCGCAACGGCGGCATCGAAGATCGAACGCAGCAGGGGACGTCGGTCGGTCATGGCAGGACTCACGAACAGCAGGGTGTGACGAGATGAGGCTGACTTGCAAGCTGCTGCATTCCATCTCCCGCTTGCGGGGGTCAGGGGCGCGCTTGCACGATTTCGGAATATTGGAAGAGTAACGCTGAGTTGCCCGGCGTGTCAAGTTGCCTGGTCGAGCGTGGCCGCTATCGGCAACTTTGGATCGGCTACTTTGCATGGGGTTGTTTTCGATATTTTCAGGTGATCCCCTAGTTGCCGACGAGCTCACCACTGATGACGTCGCCGAACAACTGCCAGCGCTCGCCCTTGAACTGCATCAGTTGCAGTTGCTCGATCGGCTGGAAGTCGTCGGGGCCGGTCGACAGCGTCACGCCCGGCAGCAGGCCACCTTGCGGGAACTGCTTCAGGCTCGCCGCCTGCTTCATGACATTGGCGCGCGTCAGGTCGTCGCCGCAGCGGCGTAGCACCTCGACCATCGTGGTCGCCATGTTGTAGCCAGTCATCGCCGAGGCATCGACGCGATTGGTCTCGGGCATGTATTTGGCGAGCAGCTCGTCGAACGCCTTCATGCCGACGTCATCCTTCCACTGCGGATCGCTGGCGTCCTTGGCGTAGGCCGCCGAGATCACGCCCTGCGCGTTGTCTATGCCCGCCGGTCGCATCACGGTCGCGGTCGAGGCCGAGACGTTGGAGACGATGGTGACCGGCTTCCAGTTCATCTCACCGACCTTCTTGATCGCCTGCGCGCCGAATTTCGGCGTGGTGAAGAAGATGATGACGTCGGGGTTGGATGATTTAAGCCGCACCACATGCGAGTCGATGGTGGGCTCGGCGACCTCGTAGCTCTCCTCGGCGACAATGCGCGCAGGATCGCTGGCGAAGCCATCCTTGAGGCCCTTGAGATAGTCCTTGCCCATGTCGTCGTTCTGGTAGAGCACTGCGACCTTCGCGGCAGGCTTCTCCTTGATCAGATATTTCGCGTAGATGCGCGACTCGCTCTGGTAGCTGGGCAGCCAGCCCATGGTCCAGGGGAAGGCCTGCGGCGCGTTCCACTTGGTAGCACCCGTGGCGACGAACAGCTGCGGCACCTTCTTGGCGTTGAGGTATTTCTGGATCGCGGTGTTCGATGCGGTGCCGAGCGTGCCGAACAGGAACAGCACCTCATCGCTCTCGACCAGTTTGCGGGCCTGCTCGACCGCCTTGGGCGGCGAATAGGCGTCGTCATAGGAGATGAAGTTGATCTTGCGCCCGTTGATGCCGCCGTCGTCGTTCACCTTCTTGAACACGGCGGTCATCGCCTTGCCGACCACGCCATAGGCCGAGGCAGGGCCGCTATAGGGCACGATGTTGCCGATCTTGATCTCGGTGTCGCCGGCGCCCGTATCGTATTTCTTCTGCGCCAACGCGGCGCTGCTGGTCGCAGCAGCAACGGTGAGGCCGAGGAGGGCGGTCGCGACGCGATGTCTGATCGGCATGGACACTTGAAGGTCTCCCGGTTCTTGCGCGCCTCATGGAAAGGCGCCGGCTTGTTGTTCGCTCTGCCGCATCGATACCTAGCGCATCGCCAAGTGGAGTGTAAACGGCCGGGCCGTCTTCGGTTTTATCGGTGAGGCATCGGAAGCGAAAGACAAAGCAAAACCCCCTGCGAAAGTGTCGCAGGGGGCAGGAATCTCACGATATGGGAAAATTTTAGCCGCCGACGTCGGCGCTGATCACGTCGCCGAACAGTTCCCACCTCTCGCCTTTGAACTTCATCAGCTGAAGCTGGCTGATCGGGGCGAAATCGCTCGGGCCGGTGTTGATCTTGATGCCCGGCAGCAGCACCTCGGTACGGAAGTCCTGCAGGTTCGCTGCCTGCTTCATGACGTTCTCGCGGGTCAGATTATCGCCGCACTGCTTCAGCACCTGCACCAGGGTCTGGGCCACGCCGAAGCCGACAACGGTGCCGCCGTCGAGCCTGTCGCCTTCAGGAAAATCCTTGGCCATGAAGGCATAGAACTCCTTCATGCCGGGATCATTGTCCCATTGCCTGTCGGAGGCGTCCTTCAGGTAGTTGGCCGAGATGATGTCCTGCGCGTTCTCATAGCCGGCCGGCCTGATCACCGAGCCGACCGAGGCCGACACGTTGTTGAGGAAGTGGGTCGGCTTCCAGCCGAGCTCCGTGACCTTCTTGATCGCCTGTGCCGCGAATTTCGGCGTTGCGATGTCGATGAAGACATCGGCGTTGCTCGACTTCAGCTTGACGATGTGGTTGTCGATGGACGGCTCGGAGGTCTCAAAACTCTCCTCGGCGACGATCATGCTCGCGGCCTTCTGGCCGAGCCCGTCCTTGAGGCCCTTCAGGTAGTCCTTGCCGTAATCGTCATTCTGGAAGATCACCGCGATCTTGGCGTTCGGCATGTTCTTCAGGATGTACTTCGCGTAGATCTGGGTTTCGCTCTGATAGTTGGGCTGCCAGCCCATGGTCCAAGGAAACTCCTTCGGGTCGTTCCATTTGGTGGCGCCGGTGGCGACGAACAGCTGCGGCACCTTTTTGGAGTTCATGTACTTCTGGATCGCCGAGTTCGACGGTGTGCCGAGCGAGTTGAAGACCAGCAGCACCTCGTCGCTCTCGACCAGCTTGCGCGCCTGCTCCACCGCCTTCGGCGGCGAGTAGGCGTCGTCATAGGAGATGAAGTTGATCTTGCGGCCATTGATGCCGCCGGCATCGTTGATCTTCTTGAAGTAGGCGGCCTCGGTGCGGCCGATGATGCCGTAGGCGGACGCGGGGCCGCTGTAGGGCATAATGTTGCCGATCTTGATCTCGGTGTCGGTGGCGCCGGTGTCGTATTTCTTCTGGGCGACGGAGGGGTCGGTGGTTGCTGCGAGCAGTGCGAGGGCAGCCGAAAAGGCCCCCAATCGCAAATGGATAGCAGGCATTTTGATCTCCCTTGGATCACGATGAATGTGTCATGTTTTTTTGATTGAGAGCACTTCGCGGCTCCTCGCGATATTGAATACCTTTCGCCCTTTGCCAGCAACAAAAAGCCCCCCGCGGTCGTGGCACGGGAGGCGTCATTTAGTCGAAGGCGCGGACCCGGGAAGCGCCGGGCGCGGACGATCAGTGGCTCATATTGCTTGAAATGATGTCGCCGAACAACTCCCACTTGTCGCCCTTGAAGCGCATCAACCGCAGCTGCTTGATCGGCGCGAAGTCGGTCGCGGACGTGTTGATGGTGATGCCGGGCAGCAACGTGTCGGCGGTGAAGTCTTTCAGGCTCGCGGCCTGCTTCATGACGTTGGCGCGGGTGAGATCGTCGCCACACATCTCCAGCACCCTCACCATGGTCTGCGCGGCGCCGTAACCGAAGGCTGTAGCGCCGTCGAGCCTGTTGCCTTCAGGATAATCCTGCTTGAGGAAGGCAAGGAATTTCTGCATGCCGGGGTCGTTATTCCATTGCGGGTCGGCGCCGTCCTTGAGGTAGGCGGCCGACAGGATGCCCTGGGAATTCTCGAAGCCCGCCGGCTGCATCACGCCGCCGACGGACGCCGAGACGTTGGCGACGATCTGCAGCGGTGTCCAGGCGATCTCAGCGGCCTTCTTGATCGCCTGTGCCGCGAATTTCGGCGTCGCGATGCTGATGAAGGTGTCGGTGCCGGCGGCCTTGAGCTTGACGATGTGATCGTCGATCGTGGGCTCCGAGGTCTCGTAGCTTTCCTCGGCGACGATCATCGATGCCTTGTCGCCGAAGGCGTGCTTCAGGCCCTTGAGGTAGTCCTTGCCGAAGTCATCGTTCTGGTAGAACACGGCGACCTTCGCGTTCGGCTTCTCCCTGATGATGTATTTCGCATAGATATGCGCCTCGTCCTGGTAGCTGGGCTGCCAGCCGATGGTCCAGGGAAATTCCTTCGGGTTGTTCCATCTGGAGGCACCGGAGGCGACGAACAGCTGCGGCACCGTCTTCTGGTTCATGTATTTCTGGATCGCCGTGTTGGTCGAGGTGCCGAGCGAGTTGAACACCAGCAGCACCTCGTCGCTTTCGACCAGCTTGCGCGCCTGCTCCACCGTCTTCGCCGGCGAGTAGCCGTCGTCGTAGGAGATGAACGTGATCTTTCGGCCGTGGATGCCGCCCTGTGCGTTGATCATCTTGAAATAGGCGGCCTCGGTCTTGCCGATCACCCCGTAGGCCGAGGCGGGACCGCTGTAGGGCATGATGTTGCCGATCTTGATCTCGGTGTCGCTGGCCCCGGTGTCGTAGGTCTTCTGGGCCATTGCGACATCGCCACTCGCCACGATCAGTGCAAGCGCCGTCAAGAGCGCCGTCAGGGACAGGCGTACAGCAGTCATGGTTTCCCCACCCCGTGTTCTTGGTCTGCGCATTCAATACCATCGGCACGGGCCGTCAACAAAAAGCCCCCGCGACGTCAGCCGCGGGGGCTCTCGGTTCATTTTTGCACTGCAACGTTATTCGGCAGCGACGTCACCCGAGATGGTCTCGCCGAACAGTTCCCACTTCTGACCCTTGAAGCGCTGCATCTGCAGTTGCGAGATCGGCGCGAAGTCGGTCGCCGAGGTGTTGATCTTGACGCCCGGCAACAGCGTGTCGGGCGTGAAGTCCTTCAGGCTCGCCGCCTGCTTCATGACGTTGGCGCGGGTGAGGTCGTCGCCGCACATTTCGAACACCTTGGCCAGCGTTTGCGCCGCGCCATAGCCGTATACGACACCACTGTCGGTCTTGTCGGCACCCGGCATGTACTTGTCGACGAACGCGGACCATTTCTTCATGCCGGGATCGGTGACCCATTGCGGGTCGGTGCCGTCCTTGGCATAGGCGGCCGAGAGCACGCCCTGGGCATTCTCGAAGCCGGCCGGCTGCATCACGCTGCCGACCGAGATCGAGACGTTGGTGACGATCTGCAGCGGCTTCCAGCCGAGTTCGCCAGTCTTCTTGATGGCCTGCGCGGCAAATTTCGGCGTGGCGTAGATCAACAGCACGTCCGGATTGGCGGCCTTGATCTTGACGATATGGCCGTCGATCGAAGGCTCCGACACCTCATAGCTCTCCTCCATGATGATGGTGGAGGCCGCCTTGGCGCCGAACCCGTCCTTGGTGCCCTTGAGGTAGTCTTTGCCGAAATCGTCGTTCTGATAGAGGATCGCGACCTTGGCGTCGGGCTTCTCCTTCATCAGCCATTTGGCATAGATTTGTGCCTCGCTCTGGTAGCTCGGCTGCCAGCCGATGGTCCACGGGAAGGCCTTCGGGTCGTTCCACTTGGTTGCACCGGTGGCGACGAACAGCTGCGGGATCTTCTTGGCGTTGAGGTACTTCTGGATCGCGGTGTTCGACGGCGTACCGAGCGGATTGAACACGACGAGGACCTCGTCGCTTTCGGCCAGCTTGCGCACCTGCTCGACCGCCTTCGGCGGCGAGTAGGCGTCGTCATAGCTGACGAAGCTGACCTTGCGGCCGTTGATGCCGCCCTGATCGTTGATCATCTTGAAATAGGCTTCTTCGGTCTTGCCGATCACGCCGTAGGCGGAAGCTGGTCCGCTGTAGGGCATGATGTTGCCGATCTTGATCTCGGTGTCGGTCGCGCCAGTGTCGTATTTCTTCTGGGCGAAAGCGGCAGTGGATGTCGCAGCAAAAGCAACGACCGCCACGGCAGCCGCGGCGATCCTTAGTCTCGAAAGCATAGTGTCTCCTGGTTTCTTCTTTGAGGTTCTTAGTTCTTCTTGAGTTTTCCGATAAGTTGCTGGGCAACGATCGCAACTTGCCTGGCGCCATGCGGCACGAGGAAGATGACGAGGAACAGCAGCACGCCGAACACCGCGCCGGAGAGGCCCTTGGAGAAGCTCTCGGCGATGTTGGGCACGAAGATGATGAAGGCACTTCCTACGATCGAGCCCGGCAGCCAGCCGACGCCGCCGACCACCATGCCGAGGAACAGCTGGATCGCGAGCGTGATGGTGTAGCCGTCGGGCGCCACGAATTGCACCGCGATGGCGCCAAGACCGCCGGCGACGCCGGTGATGCCGGCCGAGACGCCGAACGCCAGCGTCTTGTACAGCGCGACGTCGACGCCCATGGCGGAGGCCGCGATCTCGTTGTCGCGGATCGCCATGAAGGCGCGGCCCGAACGCGAGCGCAGCAGGTTCACCGAAGCGATGTAGATCGCGATCCCGACCGCCAGCGTGAAGTAATACAGCCACATGTCCTGCGAGATCGACTTGTGGAACCACGAGGCCACAGCCTGCAGCAATTCGGGCGCGTCCGGCTTGGTCACGACCAGGCCTTGCACGCCGCCGGTCCAGTGCTCGAAATAGCCGAGTTTCAACAGCTGCGGCATCGCGGTGGCGAGCGCAAACGTCGCAAGCGCCAGGTAGACGCCGCTGAGCCGCAGCGCCGGCTGGCCGAACAGGAAGCCGAAGCCGAAGCAGACGATGCCGGCAATCGGCAGCGTCAGGGCATAGTTCATGCCCACATGCTCCATCAGGATCGCCGAAGTGTAGGCGCCGACCGCGTAGAACGCGCTCTGGCCGAGCGAGAACTGCCCGCTGCCGCCGGTCAGGATGTTCAGCGCCAGCACCGCGAGCGCGTAAATCAGCAGCATCGTCAACTGAAAGATGATGAAGTTCTTCACGAACAGCGGGACGAGGATGAGCACGGCCAGCACCACGAGTGAGGTGCCGAAGCCGAGCGTCATGGCTCGCTTGGGAACGGCCTCGACGGCCGGGGCTTCGGTGACGATGTCTTCAGCGGTGCTCATGATCAAACTCGCTTGACGATGGGCCGGCCAAACAGCCCAGCCGGTTTGACGACCAACACGGTGATGATCAGCGCAAGCGCGATCGGTAGCTTCAATTCATTGCCGACGCCGGGGATATAGGTCCCGACCAGGTTTTCGAAGATCCCGACCAGGAAGCCGCCCATGACAGCACCGAACGGACTGGTCAGGCCGCCGAGCACGGCGGCGGCAAATCCGTAAATCAGCACGCCCAGCATCATGTTGGGCTCGAGGAACACCACCGGCGCGATCATCATGCCGGCGACCGAGCCGATCGCGGCGGCCATGCCCCAGCCCAGCGCGATCATCCACGAGGTGTTGATGCCGACCAGCCGCGCCGATTCAGGCAGCGACGCGGCCGCGCGCATCGCGAGGCCCACCCGGGTGAAGCGAAAGAAGAAGAACAGCATGACCAGCATCAACAGCGTAATGCCGATCATGCCGGCCTGATGGGTCGAGATCAGCTGGCTGCCGAGGAAGGGCGAAGAGCCGAACGGCGTCGGATATTGCTTGATGGTGAAGTCCCAGATCAGGCCGGCGACGCTGTTGATGATCGCATACAGCGCGATGAAGCCGGCGACGTTGGTCAGGATCGGCGCCTTCGCCAGCGGCTTGAACAGCAATCGCTCGATCGCGATGCCCGCGGCGAACGAAAACGCGACGGTGAGGACGAAAGCTCCCCAGTAGGGGATGCCCCATTGCATCAACTGCCAGGAGACGAAGGTCGAGAACATCGCCATTTCGCCCTGGGCGAAATTCAGATGGTCGATGGCCTGGTAGATCATGACCACCGCGAGCGCCATGCAGGCATAGATCGCGCCGGTGGCGATGCCGGCCAGGACCTGGTTGGCAAAAAGCTCCATTGTCCTTGCTCCTCAGTAGCCGAGATAGGATTTGCGGACGTCTTCGTTGTTGGCGATGTCCTTGGCGTTGCCCGACATCACGATCCGTCCGGTTTCGATCACATAGGCCTGGTCGGCGAGCTCGAGCGCGAGTTGCGCGTTCTGCTCGACCACCAGGATGGTGACCTTCTCCTCGCGATTGATCTTGCCGAGAATGCGGAACAGGTCGCGCACGATCAGCGGCGCAAGGCCGAATGACGGCTCGTCGAGCAGCATCAGCCGCGGCCGCAGCATCAGCGCGCGGGCGACCGCGAGCATCTGCTGCTCGCCGCCCGACAGCGTGCCGGCCTGCTGGGTGTAGCGCTGCTTCAGCACCGGGAAATGGTCGTACATCCGCTCGATGTCGGCGACGATGTTCTTCTTGTCGGATCGGCTGATGGCGCCGAGCTGCAGGTTCTCCTCCACCGTCAGGGTGGTGAAGGTACCGCGGCCCTGCGGCACATGCGCGATGCCAAGGCGGACCACGTTCTCGGTCGAGCGGGTGCCGATCGGCTTACCCTCGAACTCGATCGCGCCGGTCGAGCGCACCATGTTGCAGATCGCCCGCAACGTGGTGGTCTTGCCGGCGCCGTTGGCGCCGAGCAGCGTGGTCAGCGAGCCCTCGTTGAGCTGGAAGTTGAGGCCGTGCAGGGCCTGGACCTGGCCGTAATAGGCGCGCAGGTCCTTGACGTTGAGCATCGAGGTCATTGGTCCTTGCTCCCCAGATAGGCCTTGATGACATCCGGGTCGGCCTGGACCTGGGCCGGCGTGCCCTCGGCGAGCTTGCGGCCGAAATTGAGCGCCACGACGTGGTCGGCGATCGACATCACGAGGCCCATGTGGTGCTCGACCAGCAGCACGGTGATCTTGCGGTCGTCACGGATTTTGCGGATCAGGTCGCCGAGGACGTAGACTTCCTCATGGTTGAGGCCGCCGGCCGGTTCGTCGAGCAGCAGGATCTTCGGGTCTGCGGCCAAAGCGCGCGCCAGCTCGACGCGCTTCTGGGTGCCGAAGGGCAGGCCGGAAACCACGGTGTGGGCGGCGCTCTCGAGGTCGAGATAGCCGAGGATCGCGTGAACCTTCTTGTTCACGTCGGCTTCGCCGCGCCGAATCCAGGCCAGCCGCAGCGAGTCGCTGACGATGTCGCTCGAGCTGCGCGCATGCGCGCCGACCCGCACATTGTCGATCACGGAAAGATTGGGAAACAATGCGACGTTCTGGAAGGTGCGGCCGATGCCGATCTCGGCGATCCGGTGCGGCGGCCGCTTCAGGATGCTCTCACCTTCCATCAGGATGTCGCCGGACGACGGCTGGTAGAGCCGCGACAGACAGTTGAACAGCGTCGTCTTGCCGGCCCCGTTCGGTCCGATCAAGCCGAGGATCTGCCCCTGATGCATGTCAAAGGACACGCCATTCAGCGCGATGATACCGCCGAACACGACGCTGACGTCGCGAACCGCGAGCAGGGGTGATTGTCCCTGCGCGAGCTGTGCCTGCGTCATCTCGTCTCGCCCGCCATCTTCACGCGATGCGAGCGAACCTGCGAAACCTCTCGCTGGTCGTGATGGAGGCTATCTGATCCCCTCGGCCAAACGTGCAACTTTCCCTCCTACTCTAGACTTTTTGCTTTCTTGTTTTTTTGATTGCGGCGCCATCCCACCCAGCACCTGCTCGATGTTCCTTACCATCGCGACAAGACGAGGTCCAATGTCGTTGATCAATCGGTCTTCCGTGAAGCGGAATGCCGGCGCGCCACAATTGAAGGCGTAGGGTCCGGTTCCGTCATTCAGCGTCAAGCCGACGCCGACTGCGGCGACATCGTCCTGCCAGTCGCCTGTGGACATGGTGAACCCGTACTTCGCCACCGTCTCGCCGGAGCGCTCGATGCCATCGCGCATCTTGGGCCAGCGGCTGCCATAGTGCTCGCGCAGTTCACGCAATAAAGCGGCACGCTCGTCGGGAGGCAATGCCCAAATATAGGCACGGCCCATCGCCGTGGTTGCGATGGGTACCCGTGAACCGACGTCGAGTTGCACGCCGAGCGCCAAGCCATTCCGGCTCTGGCCAAAGTAGATCATGCTGTGACGGTCGCGGCCGCCAACCGCGACGGCGCCGCCGGTCTGGCGCATCACGTCCTCCCGATAGGGCTCGGACAAATGCCGAACGCCGAGATTGGCGAGCGCCGCATAGCCCAGCGCCATGGCCGATGGCGCAAGCTGGTACTTCTCGAACCGCGGCACGGGTGTAAGGTAGCCCAGCTTGGTCAACGTATAGGTCAGCCGGGAGATGGTCGGCTTCGGTAATTTTGTACGGGCGGCGATCTCTTGATTGCCCAGGAGTCCGTCATTGGGCTGGAATGCGCGCAGAACATCAAGTCCGCGGGAAAGCGCGACGACGAAGTTGCGATCGGTCGCTGCCTTCTTGCCAGAACGTTTCATTCCCTGCCGCTTTGTCATGCTCGTTGACAAGGCTCGTGCTTCAAAATAACCCTCCGTGTCAAGGTGTGGAATTCAATTTCGCAGTGCGAAATTAGTCTAAATCGCGAGAACGTAGCGGCTCGACGCAAGTCGGGCAGCTACTCAACACAAGTTCAAGAACAAGCATCCAGGGAGAGTCCCGGTGAGTGAAGTGGTCAAGCTCGAACGTCATGACAACATTGCTGTCGTTACGGTTAACAGTCCTCCCGTGAATGCGCTAAGCGCCGCGGTGCGCGGCGGCATTTTTGAATGCATCAAGAGCGCGATCGCCGATACGCAGGTTCAGGGCATCGTGCTGACCTGCGATGGCCGTACCTTCATCGCGGGCGCCGATATCACCGAATTCGGCAAGCCGCCGAAGCCGCCCGGTCTCGCCGAAGTGCTGAGCCTGATGGAAGATTCGCCGAAGCCGATCGTTGCCGCAATTCACGGCAACGCGCTCGGTGGCGGTCTCGAGGTTGCACTGGCCTGCCACTATCGGGTCGCCACCAAGGACGCCAAACTCGGCCTGCCCGAGGTGAAGCTCGGCCTGTTGCCGGGCGCCGGCGGCACCCAGCGCCTGCCGCGCGCGGTCGGACCCGAGCTCGCGGTCAAGATGATCGTCGGCGGCGATCCGATCTCCGCTCCCGAAGCACTGAAGCACGGCCTGATCGAGGAGATCGTGGAAGGGCCCGCGTCGGGCGGTGTGGCATTTGCGCGCAAGCTGGTCGCCGAGAAGCGACCGCTGCGCAGGCTGCGCGATGACAATTCCAAGCTCGCCGCGGCCAAGGCCGATCGTTCGATCTTCACCAACGCCGTCGCCGCGATGACCAAGAAGGCGCGCGGGCTGGAAGCGCCTTTCGCGGCTGCGGATGCCGTCGGTGCGGCGATCGACCTGCCGTTCGACGAGGGCCTGAAGAAGGAGCGCGAAGGCTTCCTCAAGCTGGTCTCGAGTGACCAGTCCAAGGCGCAGCGCTACGCCTTCTTCGCCGAGCGCGAAGCCGCCAAGATCGCGGGCGTGCCCGAGGGCACCAAGCCGCGCAACGTCGCGCGCGTGGCCATCCTCGGCGCCGGCACCATGGGCGGCGGCATCGCGATGTCCTTTGCCAATGCCGGTATCCCGGTCACCCTGATCGAGACCGCTGAGGAGCAGCTCAAGCGCGGCATGGGCATCATGCAGAAGAACTACGAAGCGACCGCTGCGCGCGGTGGCATCCCCGCGGACGCGCCCGCCAAGCGCATGGCGCTGATCAATGGCGTCGTCGGCATCGAGAACATTGGCGACGCCGATCTCGTCATCGAGGCGGTGTTCGAGACCATGGCGGTCAAGAAGGAAGTGTTCGGCAAGCTCGACCAATACGCCAAGCCTGGCGCGGTGCTCGCGTCCAACACCTCCTACCTCAACATCGACGAGATCGCGAAGGCGACGAAACGTCCGCAAGACGTGCTCGGCATGCACTTCTTCTCGCCGGCCAACGTGATGAAGCTGTGCGAGATCGTGCGCGCCGACAAGACCGCGCCGGATGCGCTGGTTACCGCCGTCTCGATCGCGCGCAAGATCGCCAAGGTGCCGGCGGTGGTCGGCGTCTGCGACGGTTTCGTCGGCAATCGCATGCTGGCGCAGCGCGGCAAGCAGGCCGAGAAGCTGTTGTTCGAAGGCGCCTTGCCGCAGCAGGTCGACGCCGTGGTGACAAAGTTCGGCATGCCGATGGGCCCGTTCGCGATGGGCGATCTCGCCGGCCTCGATATCGGCTGGCGCTCGCGCAAGGACCGCGGCATCAAGTCGGAAATCGCGGATGCGCTGTGCGAAGCCGGTCGCTTCGGCCAGAAGACCGGCAAGGGCTACTACAAGTACGAAGCCGGCTCGCGGTCGGCGCTGCCCGATCCGGAGGTCGAGAAGCTGATCGACGAGACCCTGGCGCGCCTCGGCCGCAAGAAGCGCGCCGTGTCCGACGACGAGATCCTCGAGCGCATGATGTATCCGATGATCAACGAGGGCGCGAAGATCCTTGAAGAGGGCATCGCGGCGCGGCCGAGCGATATCGATGTGGTCTGGCTCTATGGCTATGGCTGGCCGATCTATCGCGGCGGCCCGATGTTCTGGGCCGATACCGTCGGGCTGAAGCACATTGCCGATCGTCTCGCCTTCTACGCCAAGGAGACCAACGATCCCTCGCTTGAGCCGGCGCCGCTGCTGAAGAAGCTCGCGGGTGAGGGCAAGACCTTCGCGTCGCTCGCCACGCCGTCGAAAGCGGCGTGATTGGCCAAAGGCCCAACAATGTGTCGTTCCGGGGCATCGTAAAGCGATGAGCCCGGAACCCATTGCGCCTCAGAGCATGCGGCCTGATGGATTCCGGGCCTGGCCCTTCGGGCCATCCCGGAATGACGACCTTTAGAGTCCTGCGAAGGCATTCATGATCCATCCCGGCGAACCATATTATCCGAACGGCGTGCACTGGAGCGACGAGATCGCGCGTGGCACGTTGCCTGATCTGCTTTCCGCGGCCGCTGCCGAGTACGGCACGCGCCCCGTGCTCGAATTTCGCGAACGACCGATCAGCTACAGCGAGCTCGAAGCCCTGGTTGAAACCGCAGCTAGCGCCTTCATGCGCGCCGGCTACGGCAGGGGCGCGTCGGTCGCGCTGTTCCTCGGCAACACGCCGGATCATCCGATCAACTTCTTCGGCGCCCTGAAGGCTGGCGCCCGTGTCGTGCATCTGTCGCCGCTCGACGGTGAGATCGCGCTGTCGCACAAGCTCTCTGACTCCGGCGCGCGCGTGCTCGTCACCAGTAATGTGTCGGCGCTGTTGCCGACTGCGTTGAAATTCCTCGCCAAGGGGCTGCTCGACCGGCTGATCGTCTGCGAGGACGACAATTGGGGCAAGGCCGGCACAGCGCAGACGGCGTTGCCCGACAACCCTGCTGTGGTCACGCGCAGCCAGTTCATCGATGGTGCGACCAAGCCGGCGCAATGGCCTGCGATCGACGTCGAGGACGTCGCGCTGCTGCAATATACCGGCGGCACCACCGGCCTGCCGAAAGGCGCGATGCTGAGCCACGGCAACCTAACTGGGGCGGTGTCGATCTACGACGTCTGGGGCAAGCCGGCGCGGCTCGAGCGCAGCGCGATCGAGCGCGTGATCTGCGTGCTGCCGCTGTTCCATATCTATGCGCTCACCGTCGTGCTGCTGTCGGCGATCCGCCGCGGCCACCTGATCTCGCTGCACCAGCGCTTCGACGTCGAGGCAGTGATGCGTGACATCGAGGTCAAGCGCGCCACGGTGTTTCCCGGCGTACCGACGATGTGGATTGCGATCGCGGGGCTACCCGATCTCGACAAGCGCGACCTGTCGTCGCTGGTCTCCTGCGGCTCCGGCGGCGCGCCGCTGCCGGTCGAAGTCGCAAAGATCTTCGAGCGCCGCGTCGGCATGAAGCTGAAGAGCGGCTGGGGCATGACCGAGACCTGTTCGCCCGGCACCGGCCATCCGAAGGAAGGGCCGGACAAGGTGGGCTCGATCGGGCTGATGCTGCCCGGCATCGAGATGGATGTGGTGTCGCTGGACGATTCGACGAAGCTGATGCCGGTCGGCGAGGTCGGCGAGATCCGTATCCGCGGCCCGAACGTCACCAAGGGCTACTGGAACCGGCCGAAGGAAACCGCGGAAGCCTTCGTCGGCGACCGCTTCCTGACCGGCGACATCGGTTACATGGATGTCGACGGCTACTTCTATCTGGTCGATCGCAAGAAGGACATGATCATCTCCGGCGGCTTCAACGTCTATCCGCAGATGATCGAGCAGGCGATCTACATGCATCCCGCCGTGCAGGAGGTGATTGTGATCGGCATCTCCGACGATTACCGCGGCGAGGCGGCGAAAGCTTTCATCAAGCTGCGCGACGGGCAACAACCGTTCTCGCTCGACGAGCTGCGTGCGTTCCTGACCGGCAAGCTCGGCAAGCATGAATTGCCCGTTGCGGTCGAGTTCGTCGCCGAACTGCCGCGCACTCCGGTTGGAAAACTGTCGCGCCACGAATTGCGCCAGCAGCAGCCGAAAACCCTTCAACCCACACCGCAGTAGAACAATACGACCAAGACTGTTCGTTCAAAGACTGTTCGTTCAAAGGAGGATCCGATGGATCTCGCTTTCACCAAGGAAGAGATAGCGTTTCGTGAGGACGTGCGGGCGTTCTTCAAGGCCAACGTCCCGCCGGACACGCGCCGCAAGCTGCAGGAAGGCCGCCATCTGTCGAAGGATGAGATGGTCACCTGGTGGCGCATCCTCAACAAGAAGGGCTGGGGCGTCACCCATTGGCCGAAGGAATTCGGCGGAACGGGCTGGACCTCGGTGCAGCACTACATCTTCAACGAGGAGCTGCAGTCCTATCCGGCGCCGCAGCCGCTCGCCTTCGGCGTCAGTATGGTCGGCCCTGTCATCTACACCTTCGGCAACGAGACGCAGAAGAAGCAGTATCTGCCGCGCATCGCCAATGTCGACGACTGGTGGTGCCAGGGTTTTTCGGAGCCCGGCTCCGGCTCTGACCTCGCCTCGCTGAAGACCAAGGCCGAGCGCAAGGGTGACAAGTGGATCATCAACGGCCAGAAGACCTGGACCACGCTCGCCCAGCACGCTGACATGATCTTCTGCCTCTGCCGCACCGACAACAATGCGAAGAAGCAGATGGGCATCTCCTTCATCGTGTTCGACATGAAGTCGAAGGGCGTCACCGTGCGCCCGATCCAGACCATCGACGGCGGCGTTGAGGTCAATGAAGTTTTCTTCGACGACGTCGAGGTGCCCTATGAGAACCTGATCGGCGAGGAGAACAAGGGCTGGGACTACGCCAAATTCCTGCTCGGCAACGAGCGCACCGGCATCGCCCGGGTCGGCGTGTCGAAGGAGCGGCTGCGCCGCATCCGCGCGCTGGCTTCCAAGGTTGAGGCCGGCGGTCGGCCCGTGATCGAGGATCCGGCGTTCCGCGAAAAGCTCACCGCCTGCGAGATCGAGCTGAAGGCGCTCGAGCTCACTCAGTTGCGCGTCGTCGCCGACGAGGGCAAGCACGGCAAGGGCAAGCCCAATCCGGCCTCCTCGGTGCTGAAGATCAAGGGCTCCGAAATCCAGCAGACCACGACCGAGCTCCTGATGGAGGTGATCGGCCCGTTTGCCGCGCCCTATGACGAGCACGGCGACGCCGGCTCCAACGAGAGCATGGATTGGAGTGCACAGATCGCGCCGAGCTACTTCAACAACCGCAAGGTTTCGATCTACGGCGGCTCCAACGAGATCCAGCGCAACATCATCAGCAAGGCGGTGCTGGGGCTGTAAGCCACAAGTTCAGCTGTCGTCCCCCGCCTTGTGCGCAATTGCGCACTGGGGCGGGGGACCCAGCACGCCGCGGCGTCCGTAGGTCACGATGACAGCCGGTGTGTACTGGATCCCCGCATTCGCGGGGATGACGAGGGGAGATCGGGGCGGCAGTGGTGCCCCATGCGATTTTGGAGAGACGGTAACATGGATTTTGATCTGTCCGAGGAGCAGCGGCTTCTCAAGGAAAGCGTCGACGGGCTTCTCACGGATGCCTACGATTTCGATGCGCGCAAGAAGTACATGAAGGAGAAGGGCGGCTGGAGCAAAGCGCTCTGGGGCAAGCTTGCCGAGCAGGGCCTGCTTGGTCTGCCCTTTGCGGAGGCCGATGGCGGCTTCGGCGCCGGCGCGGTCGAGACCATGATCGTGATGGAGGCGCTCGGCAAGGCGCTGGTGGTCGAGCCTTATCTGGCCACGGTCGTCATCGCCGGCAGCTTCCTGCGCCACGGCGGCTCGGCCGAGCAGAAGGCGACATATATTCCCGGCATCATCGACGGCAGCAAGACCTTCGCGTTCGCGCAGCTTGAGAAGAGCTCGCGCTACGATCTGCACGACGTCGTTACGACGGCGAAGAAAAAGGGTGACGGTTGGGTGATCGACGGCGAAAAATTCGTCGTGCTCAACGGCGAGAACGCCGACACCTTGATCGTCACTGCGCGCACCAAGGGCGGCCAGCGCGACAAGACCGGCGTCGGCGTGTTTCTTGTGCCGGCAGACGCCAAGGGCATCACTCGCAAGGGCTATCCGACCCAGGACGGCCTGCACGCGGCCGACATCACCTTCACCAATGTCGAGGTCGGCGCTGATGCCGCGATCGGCGATCCTGAGAATGCGCTGCCGCTGATCGAGCGCGTGGCGGACGAAGCCCGCACCGCAATCTGCGCGGAAGCCGTCGGTGCGATGGACGAGTCGTTGACGAGCACGGTCGAGTACATCAAGACGCGAAAGCAGTTCGGCGTTGCGATCGGCTCGTTCCAGAGCCTGCAGCACCGCGCCGCGGACATGTTCGTGGCGCTGGAGCAGGCCCGCAGCATGTCGATGCTCGCGACCATGGCGTCGGACTTCGACAACGCCAAGGACCGTGCCAACTCGGTCGCCGCGGCCAAGGTGCAGATCGGCAAGTCGCTGAAGTTCGTCGGCCAGCAGTCGATCCAGCTCCATGGCGGCATCGGCATGACCATGGAGGCCAAGATCGGCCACTACTTCAAGCGACTGACCATGATCGAGAACACGCTCGGCGACACCGACTACCACCTCCGCCGCGTCAGCGAGGGCGGCGGGCTGCTCTAGCCTCATGATGACTGTCATCCCCCGCCTTGTGCGCACTTGCGCACTGGAGCGGGGGATCCAGTACACCGCGGCTTCTCGGTTCTAGCTGCGCCGCCTCTGGAATACCGGATCGCCCGCGTTCGCGGGCGACGACACCAAGTGGAGCCCAACAACAATGAAAAACACTCCATTCGATCTCACCGGCACCGTCGCCGTCATCACCGGCTCGAGCCGCGGCATCGGCCGTTCCTCCGCCGAACTGCTCGCAAAGCTCGGCGCCAAGGTCGTGATCTCCTCGCGCAAGGCGGACGCCTGCAAGGAGGTCGCTGACGGCATCAACAGCAACGGCGGTGATGCGATCGTCATCCCCTGCAACATCTCGCGCCGCGAAGAGGTCGAGGCGCTGATCTCGGGCACGATCAAACATTACGGCAAGATCGACACGCTGGTCTGCAACGCAGCGGTGAACCCCTATTACGGCCCGCTGCTCGACATCAAGGACGAGGCCTTCGACAAGATCATGGGCTCGAACGTCAAGAGCAACATCTGGCTCTGCGCGCTCGCCGTTCCGCAGATGGCCGAGCGTGGCAAGGGCTCGGTCGTGATCATCTCCTCGATCGGCGGCTTGCGCGGCTCGACGGTGATCGGCGCCTACGGCATCTCGAAAGCGGCCGACTTTGCGCTGTGCCGCAGCCTCGCCGGCGAATGGGGTCCGAAGGGCGTGCGCGTCAATTGCGTGGCGCCGGGCCTGGTGAAGACCGATTTCGCTCGCGCGCTGTGGGAGGATCCGGAGAACCTGAAGCGCCGCACCGCGTCGTCGCCGCTTCGCCGTATCGGCGAACCCGAGGAGATCGCCGGCGCGGTGGCCTATCTCGCCTCCGACGCCTCGACCTTCATGACCGGCCAGACCATCGTGATCGACGGCGGCGTCACCACGGCAGCGACGTAACGCTCAGTCGCTCGATAAAGTAGCGCTCAATCGCTCCACAAACTCGTCATGCCCGGCCTTGTGCCGTGCATCCACGTCTTGGTGTAGCGAGAAGCAAGCCGTGGATGGCCGGGACAAGCCCGGCCATGACGGATGGAGCCAGTCTCTCATACCTGCGCCAGCGCCTGATCGAGATCCTCGATCAGGTCGTCGGCATGCTCCAGCCCCGCCGAGAAGCGGATAAAGCCTTCGCTGATGCCGAGTTCGGCACGGGCTTCCGGCGCCAGGCGCTGATGTGTCGTGGTCGCGGGATGCGTGACCAGGCTCTTGGCGTCGCCGAGATTGTTGGATATCCGCGCGATCTTCAACGCGTTGAGGCAGCGGAAGGCGCCGGCCTTGCCGCCCGTCACCTCGAAGCCGACCAGCGTTGAGCCGGCGCGCATCTGCTTCTTCACCGTCTCGGCCTGCGGATGGTCGGCGCGGCCGGGATAGACCAGCCGCGTGATCTTCGAATGGTTCGCCAGCACGTCGGCGATCTTCGCCGCGCTCTCGGTCTGCGCCTTGACGCGAATGCCGAGCGTCTCAAGTCCCTTCAGCAGCACCCAGGCGTTGAACGGCGACAGCGACGGCCCGGTCTGGCGCATGAAATTATGGATGTGCTCGGCGATGAAAGCTTCGGACGACAGGATGACGCCGCCGAGGCAGCGGCCCTGGCCGTCGATGTGCTTGGTCGCGGAATAGACCACGACGTCGGCGCCGAGCGTGAGCGGGCTCTGCCAGATCGGCGTTGCGAACACGTTGTCGACGATCAACCGGGCGCCGCCGCTGTGCGCGATCTTGGCAATGGCCGCGATATCGAGCACGTCGAGTGTCGGATTGGTCGGGCTCTCCAGAAAGAAGGATTTGGTGTTCGGCCGCAATGCGCGCTGCCACTGGTCGAGATCGAGACCATCGACCAGCGTGGTTTCGATACCGTAGCGCGGCAAGAGGTCCTGCACCACGTAAAGGCACGAGCCGAACAGGGCTTTCGACGCGACCAGATGATCGCCGGCCTTCAGCGGTGCGAGGATCGCGGTGGTCACCGCGGCCATGCCGGTCGCAGTCGAGCGCGCGGCTTCGGCGCCCTCCAGCTCGATCATGCGGCGCTCGAACATCGCGATCGTCGGATTGGAATAGCGCGAATAGATAAAGCCGGGATCCTGGCCCTTGAAGCGCGCCTCGCACTGCTCTGCGCTGTCGTAGACATAGCCCTGGGTGAGGAACAGGCCTTCCGACGTCTCGCCGAATTGCGAGCGCAGCGTGCCGCCATGGACGAGGCGGGTTTCGGGACGATAGTGGGCGGTAGATTTGGCTTCAGACATGTGACCTCCGACGCGGCCATTCCCTTGGGAAAATAGCCACAAAAAAACCGGCCTGGAGAAACCTCCACAAGCCGGGATCACACTGTCCCCGGCCTGTTTAGCGACTTATTTAACGTGGCTGCAAGCCGGCCGGCTCAAATCACCACGGGATAAGTGTTGCTGATATTCCCTCACGGCCTTTCCGTCAAGGCGGTCATCGGATAACTCGTAAAAGCCCATATTTTGGGGCTTGGATGGCCGCTCAGGGTATGATTTTGGGCCATCTCGAGGGGCCGCGCCGTGTCGTTCACGCTGGAAGAAGAATCCAACGGAATCTTGCCCGACCGCATGATCGCGGAGATGGCGGAGGCCGGCCTCATTCTGCCGGCGTACCCGTTCATCGAGAGCCAGATCCAGCCGGCGAGCCTCGATCTGCGCCTCGGCGACATCGCCTACCGCGTCCGTGCGAGCTTCCTGCCGGGGCCCGACTCCACCGTTGCCGAGCGCATCGACCAGTTGAAGCTGCACGAGATCGATCTGTCCGACGGCGCGGTGCTGGAGACCAATTGCGTCTATATCGTCCCGCTGCTGGAAAGCCTGGCGCTGCCGCCGGAGATCGTCGCCGCGGCCAACCCGAAGAGCTCGACCGGCCGGCTCGACGTCTTCACCCGTGTGATCGCCGACGGCACCCGCCGCTTCGACATGATCGGCGCCGGCTATCACGGGCCGCTCTATGCCGAGATCAGCCCGAAGACCTTCCCTGTGCTGCTGCGCGAGGGCTCGCGGCTGAGCCAGGTGCGCTTTCGCATCGGCGACGCGGTCCTCAGTGCCGATGAGCTCGACGCGCTGCATGCCGCCGAGCGGCTGGTCGATATCGACGATGCCGATCTGGTCGAGGGCGTTGCGCTCTCGGTCGATCTCTCCGGCGAGAATTCGAACGGCTTCGTCGGCTACCGCGCCAAGCGCCACACCGGCGTGGTCGATGTCGACCGCCGCGCCGGCTACGCGGTCGACGATTTCTGGGAGCCGATCAAGGCGCGCACCGACGGCAGTCTGATCCTCGATCCCGGCGAATTCTATATCCTCGCTTCAAAGGAAGCCGTGCAGGTGCCGCCGGATTACGCCGCCGAGATGGTGCCGTTCGATCCCCTGGTCGGCGAATTCCGCGTCCACTATGCCGGCTTCTTCGATCCCGGATTCGGCTATGCCGGCGCCGGCGGGAAGGGGTCGCGCGCGGTGCTCGAAGTGCGTTCGCGCGAAGTGCCGTTCATCCTCGAGCACGGCCAGATCGTCGGTCGTCTGGTCTATGAGAAGATGCTCGAGCGGCCCGACGCGATGTACGGCCAGCGCATCGGCTCCAACTACCAGGCGCAGGGCCTGAAGCTCTCGAAGCATTTTCGGGTGTAGCGATATTCTCTCCGTCGTCATTCCCCGCGAAAGCGGGGAATCCAGTCCGCCGCGGCCCCTGAATAGATAACGTACGCCTCTGGAATACTGGATCGCCCGAACGAGTCGGGCGATGACACTGCATGTGCGTTGGTTGCGTCGCTTCTCCGGCGATGACACACTCTGGCAAAACAACAAACGGGAGCGAACATGACCGGAGAGCAGGGCGCGCAAGAAGCGCAATGGCGGAAATGGCGCAGCGTCGCCGATCTCTACCATGCCTTCTTCACCGGGCTGATCCTCACCGTGGTGACGCGGCGCGGCACCGCCGATGCGGCCGAGTTCGTGTTCCGGGTGTTTCGCCGCCAGCAGCAGGAGCGCTTCCTGCCGGGGCTCAAGAAGCTCGGCCTTGACGACCTGCCGCCGGCGGTCGCCGCCGCGCAATATCACTACCTCTCGAACTGGATCGGCGGCGTGCATGTCGAATACATGCACGAGACCGACCGCAAGGCCTGGATCCGCTATCCGCCGCCGCGCTGGATCTGGAAGGGCACCGCGATCTGCGGCGTGCCCGGCGAAGTCTCGCGCGCGATGCTGCGCGGCTGGCACGCCAACAATGGTGCAGCCCTCGGCGATCTCAGGCTCGGCTTCGTCTGCACCAAGCAGAGCGTCGACGGGCAGGATGGACTTGAAGGCTATTACTGCGAATACGACCATCCGCTCGAGCTCGACCAGCGACTTGTCTTCGCGCGCCATCTCGAGGCGCCGCTGTTCGATTCCAGCACCGCGCCGGCACTGCCGGTCGATAGCTGGCCGAAGCCGCGCCTCGAAAAAGCCTATCGCAACTACGCGATGGAATATGTGAAGACGGCAGCACCCGTGATCGTGCAGGTGTTCGGCCCGGAGGATGCGAGCTATCTGCTGCATCTCACCGGCAAGCTGATTGGCATGCAGTATTTCGACGAGGTCGCGCATGCGCTTGGTGGTCGTCGTGGCCGTGCGGCGGAATTTGCCGCGTTCCTGCGCGTGCTCTTCGAGTCGCAGGACGATGTCGCCGAGATCAGCGAATCCGAGGGTCAGTTCGAAATCCGCCAGCAGGGCTGGAAGCTGATGGCCGACGTCGCCGATTATCATCCGGCCTGCGCCAGCGTGCTGACGGGTATGTTCGAGGGGCTGGCGGCCGGCTGCGGGCGGCATATTCCGGTGCATTTGCAGCTGAACGGAAGCGCCCGCGCGCAGTTGGTGTGGTCGGTGGGGTAGTGCGAAAGTTCACCTGCAATCGCGCAGGTCCCCCTTGCGTCCCGCGCAGGTGGAATCGGCTGCCACCATGGTAGGGAAACACCATGCGCGGCTCCCGAAGATCGCGCACGGGAGACGAAATGTCCGATCTCGGCCTCGCCGAAATACCCGTCGACGAACACGAGCGGCCGCTGCCGCCGCCGGTGGCCAGGCCGGCGCGCAATGCGCTGCTCGACGGACCGATCCTGCGCACGCTGCTGTGGCTGGCCTGGCCGAATGTCATCGCGCTGTCCGCCGGCACCTGCGTGGTGATCGCGGAGACCTCCTATATCGGCCGCCTTGGTGTCGAGTCGCTCGCGGCGATGACGCTGGTGTTTCCCTGCGTGATCCTCACCATGACGATGTCGGGCGGCGCCATGGGCGGCGGCGTGGCATCCTCGATCGCGCGCGCGCTCGGCGCCGGCGAGATCGAGCGCGCCTCGACGCTCGCGGCACACGCGTTGCTGATCGGCCTGACCTTCGGTCTGACATTCATGCTGGGCATGTTGATCTTCGGTCCACGTCTGCTCGAACTGCTCGGCGGCCGCGGCAATGTGCTGGCGCAGGCAGTCGGCTATTCGCAGATCTTCTTTGGCGGCGCGATCCTGCCCTGGCTGATGAACACCATGGCCGGCATCCTGCGCGGCACCGGCAACATGAAACTGCCGTCGACCATGATCCTGTCGTCGGCGGTGTGGCAGATCTTGCTCGGCGGCACGCTCGGGCTCGGCCTCGGTCCGGTGCCGCAATTCGGCATGCGCGGCGTCGCCGCCGGTTCGCTGATCGCCTATTCGATCAGCATCACCGTGATGGGCTGGTATCTGTTCTCCGGCCGCGCCCGCGTCGTTCCGAAGCTCAGGGGATTGCGGGTGCAGGGGGCGATGTTCATCGACGTCCTGAAGGTCGGCGCGATCTCCTGCTTCTCGCCGCTGCAATCGGTTTTGACGATCTCGATCTTCACCCACATGCTGGCGCAATTCGGCACCGCGGTGCTCGCCGGCTACGGCATCGGTGCGCGGCTCGAATTCATGCTGACCTCGGTCGCGTTCGCCGTCGGCATCGCTTCGGTGCCGATGATCGGCATGGCCGTCGGTGCCGAGCGCATCGCCCGTGCCCGGCGCATCGCATGGACCGCGGGCACGATGGCATTCCTGATGGTCGGCGCGGTCGGCAGCTTCATCGCGGTGTTCCCCGACCTCTGGGTCAATCTCTTCACTGATGATCCGCATGTGCGGAGCACCAGTCATCAATATCTCTCCACGGCCGCGCCGATGTACGCCTTCATCGGGCTGGCGATGTCGATGTATTTTTCCTCGCAGGGCGCCGCCAAGGTGCTGGGTCCGGTGCTGGCGCAAAGCGCGCGGCTGATCTTCATCGCGACCGGCGGCTGGTGGCTTTCGACGCATGACGCGACCGCGCAAAACTTCTTCACCCTCGCCGCTGCCTCGATGGGCGTGCTCGGCACATTCTCCTGCCTCAGTGTGATCCTGACGCGCTGGGGCAAGCCCGCGCCGATCGCCAAGGTGCAGCCGGCGTTGTCTTGAGGCCTTGATTCAAGCAAGCCGTCATTGCGAGGAGCGATAGCGACGAAGCAATCCATACTTCCGCGCGGGCGGTGCGATGGATTGCTTCGCGGAGCCTGTCATCGGGCGCGCATTCGCGGGACCCGTTGGCTCGCAATGACGGGGATAGAGCTGCGCGCCGGTCGTATCACCGCTGCCGGTGCCGCCGGCCGTGACGTCCACCGCCGCCGAAATTCGCCATCCGCATGATTTGCGGGATCATGCCCATCAGCTCGCCGCCGCCACCGCCGCCGAGCATGCCCATGATATCGCCGCCACCGATGCCGCCCAATCCGACGCCGTAGCTCTCGGGGGTGCTCGGTATTCCGCCGCCATATGTGCTGGCGCTGCCGCCGCCAAAGCTGCCGGGGATGCCACCGAAGCCGCCGCCGAGGCCGGGAATTCGGCCGCCGCCATCCAACATGCCGCTCATCATCGGGCCCATGGTCTGCATCATCATGGCGAAGCGGCGCTTGCCCATCTTCGCCTTCATCATTTCCAGCATCGGCGCCATTTGCGTCATCATGTCCTGGCCGCCTCCGCCGCCCAGGAATTGCGCCTTCGCGGGTGTCGATGTCAGCGCAAACAGCAGAAGCAGCGTGGCCGCCTGGCACACGACCTTGTCGGCTCCCGTCATGGCAAACCCTCCCGTGCGCCCGCAGCCCACGATTGCGGGCGAGGATCCGGACGCACGGGGTGAGGCTTAGAGGCGGAAGCGGCCCTCTTCTGTGAGGAAGGTCACGCAGCTTTCCCATCCCTGACCGAGCGGGCCAGTGCGGTCTGCATCGCAGCCGCGCCGAGATCCATCTGCGCGTCCATATAGGGCGCGACCTCGTGCGGCAGCACGTCGGCGATCCACACCACGCGGCAGCGGCCGTCGGCCTCGGCGAACACCTGTGCCGACGCCGAGTGCTGCTTCAGCCGCTCGCTGGTGATCGCATAGACCAGCCGCTGCCGTTTGTCGTCGCAATCGACCAGCGTCTCGCGCGCCACCGAGCCGTTGCCGAAGGTGACGATGCGCACGTCGCCCTCGAGCTGGGTGTCGGTGACGAAGCCCGGCGCCAGCCGCGTATGCAACGCCCCGAAATCGCGTAGCGCGTCCCAGACGTGGTCGGCCGGCGCGTCGATCGGGATGTCCTTGTAAATCGAAGCCATAGTTCAGTCCTTTCTATTTGAAGAGGTCGTCATTGCGAGGAGCCAACGGGTCGCGCGAATGCGCGCCCGATGACAGGCTCCGCGACGAAGCAATCCATCCGTCCGCATGCGCGGGCCTGTGGATTGCTTCGCTTCGCTCGCAATGACGGTGGAAACTTAGGTGCACACCGCCTCGACATTGTTGCCATCGGGGTCGATCAGGAACGCCGCGTAATAAGTCGGGCTGTAATCCTTGCGATGGCCCGCGGCGCCGTTGTCTTTGCCGCCGGCCTTGACGCCTTCGGAATAGAATTTCTTGATCGCGTCGTGGTTCGATGCGCGGAAGGCGATGTGGGCGCCGCCCGCGGACTTGCCCTTGTGCAGATGCAGCCAGAGTGCGGGCTCGCTCTTCGGGCCGAAGCCGGCGCCGCTGTCGTCGCGCGAGCAGAGCACAAAGCCGAGCGGCGCCAGTGCGGCGGCGTAGAAGCGCACGCTGGCGTCGAGGTCACTGACGCGCAATCCGATATGGTCGTACATGATTGGTCTCCAGATGGGGGCCCGTCGATGACGCGCGGCCTGGAGAAACCCTAGCTATTGCAGCGCGAGACGTTCTTGGAAAATCTTGCGGTCGCCGCGGGAGGCCTGGCGGAATTTCAGCGGCGAGGCGCCGGCGGCGCGGTGGAAGCTGCGCACGAAATTGGAGAGATCGCCGAAGCCGACGTCATAGGCGATGTCGGTGATCGGGCTATCATCGTCGGCAAGCCGGCGCGCCGCATGACGCAGCCGCGAGCGCACCAGATATTGATGCGGGGTGACGCCGAGCACCGCGGAAAACAGCCGCAGGAAATGGAATGTGCTGAGGCCGGCCTGATCGGCCGTATCGTCGAGATCGATGCCGCGATGCGAATTGGCATCGATCCATAGCGCGGCCTCGACCGCGCGACGGCGGTCGCGCAAGCCGGCGGTGAGGGGTTTGGCCTTGCGGTCGGAGACCAGTTCGACAAGGCGGCTGACGAGGAGATGCCCGACCTCGTCGAGGCCGACGTCGCTGTTGCCATCTGCCGCCGTTTGCGCGAGTTCGCCCAGCACCATCAGCTCGGACAGCGGCGGCACCGAGCCGACCTGCCAGACCGCGGCGCGGTCGCCGATGGTCTCCACCAGCTCCGGATCGAGGAAGAACGAGAGGCACTCGTCGCCGACCACGTGATCGTGGGTGCAGGTGTATTCGTCGCCGGGATGGCCGATCAGGAACGATCCGGCGACCAGTTCATGGAAGCGGCCGCGGCAATGGCAGCCGAAACTGCCCTTGCGCACATAGGACACCGAATGGCTGGCAAACTGCTCGACAAACGGCTTGTCGCCGGGCTCAGCCGTGCAGCAAAACTCGTTGACGGTGATGCGATCGCGCTGCAACAGCGTGGTGCGGTTCATGCCTAGGATTTAGTGCATGATCCGGAAAAGTGGAGTCCGGTTTTCCGATAAGATCATGTACAAACAAAAAAGTTAGGTCATGTGCGAAGCGCACATGACCTAAGGATGCGGCCGCGGCGGCGCAACCGGCAGCAGCACGTCGAACAGGGTCTTGTTCGTGATCGTCTGCGCGCCATCGATCGAAAGCAGCCGCCGCTTCGAGATGCCGCCGCCGTGCGGCGAGATCGGGTCGGCATAATGGCCCGCTTCCAGCACGCGGTGGCAGGGCACGATGATCATGAAGGGATTGCGGCTGATCGCCTGCGCCACCGAATGGACCGCGCCGGAGGCGCCTAACGCACGCGCCACCTCGTCATAAATCAGGGTTTCGCCGCGCGGAATCGTCCGGACAAACTGGTAGACGCGCTGGTTGAAAGCCGGGATGTCGGTCATGTCGAGCGTGACGCCGGACAGGTCGCTGTTGCCGCCGCGCAGGATCGCGGCGATGCCCTCGATCGCGACCTCGATCTCCTCGGATGGCCGTATGTCGCGGGCGTCGGGATAAAGCTGGAACAGCCGCCTGCGGGTCTCGATCTCGCGTGCTTCGGGAAGCTGCACCCCGACCACGCCCATCTCTCCCCATGCGATGCCGCATCGGCCGATTGCCGTGTCGAAAATGGTATACCCACGCCCCGCCATGACAGCACCAACCCCGGGAGAGATGTTAGCACCCTTGCCATCGCGCGCACCTGGAATCTTAACGTTCGGTTAAGGATGTCGCTGATGGCTCCGGACCGCCCGTCCGGTGTCCAAAGCCCGGCCTCCGGTCACGCATCTTAAAGGCATGGGCGCTATCTGTTCGTCGGTGCTGCTCCACGAGGCCCGGGCCTCTCGATACGGTCGGCGGAACGATGACGAGAACGAGCGCCGATCGATCGCCTGGCCACACGGGCGAGGTCGGACCAGCGACCGGGCGCTTTCACCCCCTGGCGGCATTGCTGTTGCTGGCCCTGGCGATCCGCCTTCCGCTCGCTGTCTGGCCCAACATCATCCATCCCGACGAGATCTTTCAGTACCTCGAGCCGGCCTGGCGGCTGCTCGGCCATGACGGCATCATCACCTGGGACTGGCGTTACGGTATCCGCGGCTGGTTCCTGCCGACGTTGCTGGCGGGGCCCGTCGCTGTCGGCGACCTCGTTGTGCCTGGTGGCGCGGGGGCCTTCGTGGTGCCTCGCCTGGTCGCCGCGCTCGCATCGCTGTCGATCGTGGCCAGCGCCTGGTTTCTCGGCGCGCGGATCTCGAGAACCCACGCCATCGTTGCGGCCTTTGTCGCCGCGATCTGGTTCGAGTTCATCCTGTTCGCGCCGCACACGTTGAGTGAACCGTTAGCGACGGCGCTCATCGTGCCGGCGGCGCTGCTGTTGACCGGCGGGCCATCGCAGCGACGCCTCGTCATCGGCGGTGCATTGCTCGCGCTCGCCTTTGTCTGCCGCTTTCAATATGCGCCTGCGATTGCCGTGCTGGCTATCGGCGTGTGCTGGCGAAACTGGCGGAATCTGATTCCGCTGGTCGCCGGCGGGCTCGTCGTGCTGCTGCTCGCTGCCATGGTCGATGTCGCACATGGCGTCGTCCCGTTCCGTTGGCTGATCGCGAACATCGAGCAGAATCTGCTGCACGACCGTGCGGCCGAGTTCGGCCTGCAGCCTGCGGTGACCTATCTCGTCAGTTTCTGGATGGTCTGGTCAGTGGCGGTCGTGCCGCTGCTGTGGGCGATCTGGCGCGGCGCGCGACACGCACCGTTGTTGCTGGCCGTGGCGCTCGTGAACCTGGTCTTTCACAGCCTGATCGGACACAAGGAATACCGTTTTGTCTTTTTGTCGATAGTCCTGCTCATCATCGTGGCGGCGCTGGGCTCGGCCGACTGGATCCAGTCGCTGCGCGCGAAGCGCGCCTGGCGACGGTGGGCGCTGCCGCTCGTTGCCGGCGGATGGGCGCTGGTCTCGGTGGCACTCGCCGGGGCAAGCGAAGAAATGCATGACGACTGGATGCGCGGCGTCGGCGCGTCACAGCTGGCGGCGGAATTGCGCAGCGATTCCAAATTGTGCGGTCTCGCGCTTTACGATGTTCCCTTCCATTTGCTGCCGGGGCAGGAACGGCTGGCGGGTTCGTCGCCGCTCTACGCGCTGCAGCCCGGCGATCCCCTTGCGAAGGGAAATCTTCCGGCTCTGGTGCAGGCGACAAAGCCAGCCTTCAATCGCATCCTGGCACGCCCGGCCTCGGCAGCCGATCTCCCTGCGGATTTTTCACGGCGCAGTTGCGCGGCCGTCGGCAACGGCGATGCCTGCGTCTTCGTGCGAAGCGGCACCTGCGACGCGGTGGCGGCTGTAGCACCATTCGTCATCAATGACGTGCTCGTGCGGCTCGACTATTAGCGGCGAGTGACCCGTGACCGCTGTGAATGCACGCTTGATCCTTGCCGTCGGCCCGGGCTATTGTCCGGCACGGTCTTGAGCGGTAAAGCGGACTTAAGCGATTGAGATCGCGGGCGTAGTTCAATGGTAGAACGGCAGCTTCCCAAGCTGCATACGAGGGTTCGATTCCCTTCGCCCGCTCCAATTCGTTCAGCGATTTAGCGGTTGACCGATAGCGGCTCCACGGCACGCTCCAAATGTTGCCGTTCCGCTCCTCACCGCCACCCAAGCGCAGGCGCGATCTGGGTCAGAATAGTCTCGATCACATGCGAATTGTAGGCGACGCCGAGCTGATTGGGGACGGTCAGCAGCAGGGTATCGGCCTCCGCGATCGCCTCGTCCGTCTTGAGCTGCGCGATCAGTGCCTCCGGCTCGGCGGCGTAGCCGCGGCCGAAGATCGCGCGCGTCCGCTCATCGATGAAGCCGATCTGGTCTTCCTCCTGCCCGTTTCCGAAATAGGCGCGGTCGCGATCGTCGACCAGCGCGAAGATGCTGCGGCTCACCGAGACGCGCGGCTCGCGCGCATGACCGGCCTCCTTCCAGGCCGCACGGTAGGCCCGAATCTGGGCCGCCTGCTGGACGTGGAAGGCTTCTCCGGTCTCGTCGTTCTTGAGGGTCGAGCTCTGCAGGTTCATGCCAAGTTTGGCCGCCCAGATCGCCGTGGCGTTCGAGCCGGCGCCCCACCAGATTCGGTCGCGCAGGCCTTCCGAGAGCGGTTCGAGCCGCAGCAGACCGGGAGGATTTGGAAACATCGGCCGCGGATTCGGCTGCGCAAAGCCTTGCCCGCGCAGCAGGTCGTAGAAAATCTCCGCGTGACGCCGCCCCATGTCGGCGTCGGTCTGGCCCTCAGGCGGCTGATAGCCGAAATAGCGCCAACCATCGATCACCTGCTCAGGCGAGCCCCGGCTGATGCCGAGCTGCAGGCGTCCGCCGGCGATCAAATCGGCTGAGCCAGCGTCCTCGACCATGTACATCGGATTTTCGTAGCGCATGTCGATCACGGCGGTGCCGATCTCGATGCGGCGGGTCCTGGCGCCGACCGCCGCCAGCAGCGGGAACGGCGAGGCGAGTTGGCGGGCGAAGTGATGGACGCGAAAATAGGCGCCGTCCGCGCCCAGTTCCTCGGCGGCGACGGCGAGGTCAATGGATTGCAGGAGCACATCGGCGGCCGAACGCGCTCCCGATTGCGGTGAGGGCGTCCAGTGTCCGAACGAGAGGAATCCGATCTTTTTCATACCGGCCATGTAGGCATATTCAGGGTGATTTGCGAACGGCGAAGTGCGCCATCATGCGTCCAGGTCGTATGGCCTGCGTCGTTGCGCGGCTTGCGATGAGGCGGCGAGCCGCCTAGCTTTCGCTCCCCACCATTTCCCCGCCATCACGCTCCCCGCAGGTCCCGATGTCGCAGCCGCTTCTGTTTCAGCCGATCACGCTTCGCGGTGTGACATCCCGGAATCGCATCCTGATCTCGCCGATGTGCCAGTATTCGGCGATCGATGGCCTCGCCAATGACTGGCATCTCGTGCATCTCGGTAAATTCGCGCAAGGCGGCGCCGGGCTCGTGATGGTCGAGGCCGCGGCGGTTACGGCGGAGGGCCGCATCACCCATGGCGATGTCGGGATCTGGAACGACGAGCAGATCGCGCCGCTGGAACGCATCGCGGCGTTCCTGAAGGATAATGGCGCGGTGCCGTCGATCCAGCTCGCCCATGCCGGCCGCAAGGCCAGCATGCAGCGGCCCTGGTATGGCAATGCCGTGCTTGACGATTCCGACCGCGCCCGCGGCGATTTGCCATGGCGGACGGTCGCGCCGAGCGCGATCCCGATGGAGGAGGCCTGGCTGATGCCGCACGCGCTCGAAGTGGCCGAACTCACAGCGCTGCGGGAGCAATGGCGTCGCGCCACCTTGCGCGCGTTGGAAGCCGGCTTCGAATTCGTCGAGGTGCATTGCGCGCATGGCTATTTGCTGCACGCATTCCTGTCGCCGCTGTCGAACCGCCGGACCGACGCCTATGGCGGCGACCGCGCCGGGCGCATGCGCTATCCGCTCGAGATCATCGAGACCGTGCGTGCCGCCTGGCCCGCGGAGCGGCCGCTGTCGGTGCGGATCTCCTCGGTCGACGGCATCGATGGCGGGTTACAGCTTGAGGACCAGATCGCGTTTGCCCGCGAGGCCAAGGCGCGCGGCGTCGATCTGATCGATTGCTCCTCCGGCGGCCTGCTCGGCTCGGCGACCGCGGCGCGGATTCCGCGCGGCTATAGTTTCCAGGTGCCTTATGCCGACGAGATCCGCCGCTCCGCCGACATCGCCACCATCGCGGTCGGTCTGATCTTGCATCCGCAGCAGGCGGAAGATGTCCTGGCGAAGGGCCATGCCGATCTGGTCGCGATCGGCCGTGAGGCGCTGTTCGATCCGAACTGGCCGCTGCATGCCGAGCTTGCGCTTCGCACCGGAAGCGGCGAAGTATTCGCGTCCTGGCCGAAGCAATATGGCTGGTGGCTGGAACGGCGCGAACCCGGCCTGCGCAGGCTCGACGGGCCGCCGCTGCCGTTTCGCAAGGTGTGACGGATCGCGAGCGAGGTTTTGACATGACATCCCCGGCACAGCGTCCCTATCGCGGCGTCTTCCCCGTGGCGCCGACCGTGTTCGACGCCAACGGCAATCTCGACCTCGACGGGCAACGGCGCTGCATCGATTTCATGATCGATGCCGGCTCGCACGGCATCTGCATCCTGGCCAATTTCTCCGAACAGTTCGTGCTGACCGATGCCGAGCGCGACACCGTGATGCACGCGGTGCTGGATCATGTCGCCGGCCGCATCCCCGTCATCGTCACGACCACGCATTTCTCCTCTTCGGTGTGCGCCGCGCGCAGCCGACAGGCGGAGGCCGCCGGTGCCGCCATGGTGATGGTGATGCCGCCCTATCACGGCGCGACGTTTCGGGTGCCGGAGCCCAGCATCTACGACTTCTATCGCGTGGTGTCGGACGCCATCACCATTCCGATCATGATCCAGGATGCGCCGGTCGCGGGCACGCCGCTCTCGGTCGACTTACTGGCGCGGATGGCGAAGGAACTCGCCAACATCAGCTACTTCAAGATCGAGGTGCCGATGGCGGCAAACAAGCTGCGCAGCCTGATCGAGAAGGGCGGTAGCTCCATCGAGGGTCCGTGGGACGGCGAGGAGGCGATCACGCTGATGGCCGATCTCGATGCCGGCGCCACCGGCGCGATGACCGGCGGTGGTTATCCCGACGGCATCCGCCAGATCACGGATCCCTTTTTCGCCGGTCGCCGGGACGAGGCCGTGCGGGCCTATGCGCGCTGGCTGCCGCTGATCAACTACGAGAACCGTCAATGCGGGCTGCAGGCCTGCAAGGTGCTGATGCGCGAGGGCGGCGTCATCAAGTCCGACATGGTGCGCCACCCGTTGCAGCCACTGCATCCCGCGACCCGCGCCGGCCTGATCGAGATCGCGCGCGCGCTCGATCCGGTCGTGCTGCGCTGGGGGCGCTGACCGCGCGCCATCCGGCTCCCGTATCGCGCGTCGCCGCTGCGCGACCGGCTGCATTCACATAACTGTCAACAAGGGTATCTACCGTTCCCGTCTGGCAATGGCGGCGGGATCGTGCCCGCACGTCAATTCGGGATACGGCGCAGCGAATCGCTCAGGCAGACAACGGATGATCGACACCTTCCGGATTGGCTCCTTTGCGATGCGCTACAGCCACTTTGTGCCACGGCTCTACAATTATTGCCGTTCGCTGGGCTTCGAGCGCGAGCGCATGATGCCGTCGCGGGCGTTCTGCTCGGATGAGAGCCAGGGCTATCCGGTCATGCTGCTGGTCCAGCATTTCGGAACGTTTCCGTTCGACCATGGGCGCGTCGGAGGCAAGGTCGCGATCAACCGCCACGGGCCCTATGCCCATCATGGCGAGGACCTGGTCATCATCCAGGCCAGCCATGTCGGCTATGATCCCGACGATGGCCGGTTCGGCGTCTACCAGCGCCACCGCACCGACGGCTGCGGCTTCGGAGACTGCTGTGGAAAGCTTTGCAGCGTTCTGCACTGGTATCAGGACGAATACGCGCATGCCTGCCGGCAGGTGCAGTGTGGCCGGCTCGGCGGCGAGCCGGCTGTCCAGATCGACAACCAGTATCTCGATGACGGCCGCAGCGAGGGTCTCTTTCTCCGGCTCGACCGCATGGTCGAAACGCCGCTTCAGCCGCTCAGCGTGCTCAGCACGTCAAAGGTCTTTCGTACCAGCGAGGTGCTGCGCGAACGCCTCGGCGAGGGTGGTTTCCGCGAGAAGCCTGCGCCGATCGGCGCGGCGCTATCCTCCGATCTGTTTCATTTCCGTCGCGTGCCCGCTGAAGGCCCCGAAGGCCATGATATCCTCGAAGCGGCGCTCGCTCCGGTCATGCCGGCGCTGGTGACGTCGGCACATCCGGCGCTCGATGCCGCCCGCTTCGTCACCCAGGCCGAGTTCGACCGCACTTACCGGAGCATTTTGCGGGAGCCGGCGTTCCGCACCAAGAACGTCCTGTTCGTTTCCGGCGTGAATATCGACGTGTCGCCGCGCGAGGGATTTCCGTTCCCGTTCACCAAATTCGTGCCATGGGCGGCCCATGCCAGCCTGCGCGACGGGCGCTCATTGCTGCTGGAGCAGGAAGAGCTCGTCGAGACATTGCGCAGGATGCCCGGTGAAAACCCCGATTGCCTGTCGTTTGACGACACGATCGAACGGATGACCGCTGCGCCGGAAATCCTTCTTCCCATCGGTTGACGCGGCATGACGACACTTCCCGCACTACGTGAGCACGCGCTTCCCGAACCTCGTCTTGTACGTCTGGGATTCGCAGACCGCGGTGTGTGCTTGACCCGCCGTCACTTCCTCCTTGGCTGTCTTGCCATGGTCGCAAGCAGAGCGGCCAATCTGTTCGACAGGCTCGCGCAGTTGCCCCTGCTTCGAATTCGCTTTCCCTGATCGGGTCACGTCAGAGCGTTTTCGAGCGAAGTGGATCCCGGTTCGCGTAAAGAAAACGCGTCAAAATAAGACTCTAGAACCACTGCGATACGGAGAAGATCAGGAGGCCGACGAGGCCGCCCACCACGGTTCCGTTGATCCGGATGAATTGCAAATCGCGCCCGACCTGCAATTCGATCCGCATGATCAGCGTCTCGGTGTCCCAGTTCTCGACCACTTTCCGGATGAAGGCCGCGATCTCCTGCCGACGCGATGCCACGGCGCGCAGTGCGGCAACACGGAGCCAACGGTTGATCCGGTCGCGGAGATCGATGTCGTCGTCGATCCGCGCGGCGACCGACATCAACGCCGTTTCGATCGCCTCGGCCAGGGTTGCCGATGTCACGGCGGAGTTCAGCCGCGTCTCGATCGCGCCCCACATCGCGTCGATCTGGCGGATCACGGCGGGATTGTCGAGCAGCCGCTGCTTCAGCTCCTCGCCGCGGGCGAGAAATTCGGGATCGGTCGCAAGCCGGTCGATCATGCGCTCGACTTCGGCCTTGAGCTCGATGCGCCAGGGATGGTTCGGCTCGCGCATCTCGTCCAGGGTCTGGCTGACGCCATTGATGATCCGGTCGGCGACCATGCCGTCGACCCATTTCGGCATGAACCGATAGGAACGCTGCGAGATCTTCTTCCGGATCGTGTCCCTGTTGTTGGCGAGCGCCGAGCTCGCCGAGACGACCAGCCGCTCGATCAACGTCTGAGCATCGCCGTGCGCCCACAACAGCGACAGTAGGCGCGAGGCCAGCGGCGCCGCCTGGAGCGTGGCGAGCCCCTCCCGCGTCCGGCGGGTCAGGAAGGCATTGACGTCGTCGGTCGGCGTGGCCTGCAGGGCCTGATGCAGTGTCGAGACCGTGCGTTGCGCGGCACTGTGGGCATTCGACGGCCGCTCGATCCATCGCGCGGCCCATCCGGCGATGTCGACGTCGCGGATCCGATCGCCCACCACGCGCGGCGACAGGAAGTTGTTGGCGACGAAACGTCCCAGCGCGACCGCGATGCGCTGCTTGCTCTGCGGGACGATCGCGGTGTGCGGAATCGGAATCCCGAGCGGATGACGAAACAGCGCGACGACGGCGAACCAGTCGGCGCAGGCGCCGATCATCCCGGCCTCCGCGAAGGCGCGCGGATAGACCAGCCACGGCCATTGCGCCTGCAGCATCGAGGTCGCCACGAACAGCAGCAGCATGAGCACGAGCAGCGCGGTGGCAAGCGCGCGCATGCGGCGCAGATCACGCAGCCTGGTGTCCTCACGCGGGAGCACGGCGTCGCTGTTCGCCATTATCTGGCAGTTGATGCGGTCGCGACGCCGCGCGGCACGGCGAGATCATTCGCGATTTCAGCATAATGGTGACGAACGGTGGCGCTGCCATGGACCCGCTCTAACCTGCGCAAGGTGAAATGCCCCTTCGCCATTTTCTGGAAGTGATCCATGAAGATGACGTTGACGGTCGCGCCGAACACCGCGCCGATGATCGGCACGGCGCCGGCAGCAACTTTGTCCGACACCACCAGGCCGAACCGTGAGACAATCTCACTGACGAGATTGGATATCACGGGCGCGGAGGCATCCACCGCGCCACGCTCGAGGATGTAGGCCGCCGCGTCGCTGGTGTATTTGCTGATCAGCGCGCGTGCGGCGTAATAGCCGACATCGACACCTTCGCTGGTCTTCTTTGTGCCATAGGCGAAGACCTCGAGGCAGGCCAGCCGCGCCTCGAGCTTCGAAAGGTCCTCGCCCTCGTGCTGGGCGATCTCGGCGATCGCACGAAGCATCAGGGTCGTCGTCAGCGGCAGTTCGACTGTGAGCGCGCCGAAGCCGAACAGGCCGCTCACCCCTCCGGTCACCCCGGCAAGGAACGACGAGAATCCGACAGCGGGCGAAGGCGGCGGCTTCTCGTTCAGTGTATCGACGGCAACTTCCAGCCCCGTCAGGACCGCCGAACGCACCAGACCGCTGAGCTGGCGGTTGGCGGCTTTTGGCAGCAGGTTCAGGACGCGATTGACGGGAATGCCGGCATAGTCGGCGATCTTCGCCGCCAGATTGGGGCTCTCGAGCGCCTTGACGGCGACTTTTAGCGCGGCGTGATCGCCTGGAGGGAGAACAAGCTGGGTGACATCCTGGCTCATCGATACCGCAGAATTGGCCGTATGCCGTTCAGGCTCGCCAGGATGGCCGAGCCGTTGCTGATCAGCGCCGTCATCTCGGGCGTGATCAGGCCGCCGGGCAACGCCAGTCCGAGCGCCAGGGTGTTGAGCGCCGCGACGATGGCGTAATTCTGCCGGATCAGGCTGACGGCGCCTTGCGAGATCTCGACGGCCTTGACGAGTTTCCACAGCGAATCCTCCATCAGGATGACGTCAGCGGATTCGTGCGTGACCTCGGCGCCGTGCTTCATCGCGATCCCGACATCCGCGAAGCTCAGCGCAGGGGAATCGTTGATGCCGTCGCCGACCATGGCGACCCGGTGTCCCCTACGTTGCAGCTCCTGGATGACATTCGCCTTATCGGCCGGCAGCATGTCCGCGAAGTGCTCGGTCAGCCCCAGCCTGTTGCAGACGGCGCGCGCCACGACGGCGTTGTCGCCGGTCAGCATGATGCTGTTCTTGACCCCGAGAGCGTGCAGCCGCTGGATCACCGCGCGGCTCTCGGCGCGGATTTCGTCGGAGTAAGGCACGAGGCCCGCGAGCTTGCCGTCGACAGCGATGTAGAGGCTCGAATAGCCGCGCTCGTCCAGCGCGGCACGATCATGCACCGCCGCGCCGACCGCGATCTCGCTCTCGCGCATGAAGCGCTGGTTGCCGACATGGAGATAGTAGCCATTGACCTGGCCCTCGACGCCGAGGCCGAGGCGATAGGTCGTCTCGTTGCATGGCGGGATGTTGACGGCCAACTGCCGTGCCCGGGTGCGCAGCGCCTCGGCGACCGGATGCTGCAGCTTGGTCTCCGCTGCTGCGGCAAGCCCGAGCAAATGGTTCGGCGTGATATTCCTTTGATAGGAGATCACGTCGATGACGGCCGGCGTGCCATGGGTCAGGGTACCGGTCTTGTCGAACACCATCGTGTCGATCCCGGCGAGCTTTTCCATGTGGCCGCCGCTCTTGATGATCATGCCGGTCCGGGCGGCCAGCGTCATTGAGGACAGTACCGAGGTCGGCGCAGCGACGCGGATGCCGGTGCCGTAGTCGACGATCACGAGCGACAGGAAGCGGTTGAAGTCGCCGGAGACCATCGCGGTGCCGGTGGCGAGCGCCAGCGTCGGCGTTACCAGCCGGTCCGCGAAGCGCTCGGCATGGTTCTGCATCCTCGTGTCGCCGATCGGCGCCGATTCGATCAGGTGCACGATCTGGCCGGCGGTGGTGGCCGACCCGACGCGCAGTGCCCGCAGCGTGATCTGGCCTTCGCGGATCACAGTGGCGGCGAAGGCGGCTTCACCCTTGCCGCGATGCACCGGCAGGCCTTCACCGGTGATGGTCTTCTGGTCGATGGTGGCGGAGCCTTCGAGGATCTCGCCGTCGACCGGGATCATCTCGCCCGGATACACCACGACGATATCGCCATTCTGCAACTCGATGGCGGGAATCGACACGACATTGCCGTCGCGGAGCACCCAGGCCGTCTTCGACTGGAATTCCAAGAGCTCGTTGATGGCCCGCCGCGAACCCGCCGCAGTGAGGTCACGGATCCAGTCGCCGAGCTTGATCAGCCAGGTGACGATGCAGCCCGCCAGCGGGTTGCCCTGGAGCATCGACGCTGAAATCGCGAGCGTATCGAGCACGTCGATGTTCAGCCGGCTTTCGTTCGACCAGACCTTCCAGGCCCGCTTGGCGATCGGGATCGCGTTCCAGAGCATCAGCGGCATGTTGATCGCCATGACCACCGGATTGGCACTGAAGGCCATGACCAACGACAGCGTCGGCAGCGTCAGCGGCGACCGCTTCGAGACCTCTGTCGCGCCGGCGCGTGGCGTAACCGCGTCCTGCGCGGCACGACTGCTCAAGGCCTTGAGCTCAGCCAAGCTCATGCTCTTGAAGTGCCCGAGCAGCAGCAGGAGCCGTTGCTCCTGCGCCGGATCGTATTCCAGCACGAGGCTCGCGCAGTCGTAATTAATCCGCGCGCTCCTGACGCCGTCCTGCGCCTTCAGCCACGCCAGACAGGCCTCGCCCAGCTGGTGGCTCTGTCCGAGCGCGGGGATGCTCAGGCGAAGGCGGCCTGGCATCGAATGTCGGAAGCAGAAGTCCATGACGTTGCACTCTCGCCGGTGGCGGTCAGGCCGTCGCGCGCGCCGGTTCCGCTTCCGCAGCCTCGGCCATGTTCGACTGGATCATGTGGTTGAGTGCAAAGACCGCCAGCGTGACCCAGACCGGCGTCGCCGCACTGGCGCCGACCTCGAAGATGGTGAAGCCCGCGATGCCGGTGGCGAGCAGGATTTTCAGATCGACCACGTTTCCGGTGGCGACCTTGATCCCGTTGTCGAAGTCCTTGAAGAAATCGACGATCACTCTCGCGGCGTGCGAATGTTCGGCGAGATACTCGGCTTCCTGCTCGATCTTGCTCGCCAGCGCGTCGATCTCGTCGGCCGGCGGCTTGTGGTGGCCGCCGGTGTGATGTTCCAGCCGGCCATGAAACTCGTCGTGCCGGTCGGTGTCGTAATGGAGCACGACGCTTCCCGTCGCAGGATTGACCGTGACTTGCTCGACGCCGGGAATGACCTTGAACGTCTCCTTGATCTGTTCGAGCAGCTCGGGATTTTCCTTGGCTGACGGTATCTTCATGCGAATCCGGCCGGGAACCTGATGCGCAATCTGCAGCTTCATCTTGGTCATCGCAGTCCTCTGGCAACTCGGGAGCCGGCGTCGGGCACAAATGCCGCCATCGTCAAGCGCAATTGCTTGCAGCGCCGCTGTCCACGTCGCAGAGACAGCTCTCTCGGCTGTCTCGCCCTATGCGCGGTCTTGTGCGACTCAGGCCGCCGACGGAGCCCGGCCGTCCGCAGCCTTGGCGTCCTGCGCGCCTTCAGCTTTCACTTCCGCGACGATGTCGTTGACCTGCTCATGCGCCTCGGCAAACATCTCGCGCGACTTCTGCGCGAATTTGTAGGTGCCACGAACGGTGGATTTGAATAGCGGGTTGAGTGCGCCAGCGAGCTTCGGCAGGTACTTCGGCGCCGCGACCGCGGCGACGCCGAGCGCAAGTCCCGGAAGCAGGGCAGCTTCGAACACGGCAGCACCGACGGCCACCACGGCGACAATCGCGACCGTCTTGCTCACACCGTTGCCTTCCTCGGCATGCTCATCGGCGACCTCATCGTGAGGGGCGGCATTATGGGCGCTACCATTATGGTTCGGGTTCATCGCTAATCCCTTATGACGGCACAAATTACTGGACTTCCACCCATAACGGCGGATTGAAATAGATTCATGACACTTGAGTGACAGTCCTTCGGGGCTCATCGCCGCATGGGTTACGGCGCGGCACACAAGCAATCTTGCTCGCAACCGCTGCAGAAGAGAGGCCGATAGTGATCGCGACGGGTGATCCGGGGCGCAGCTGACGTCGGCCTGACAGCGGGCCGGTTTTGTGAGCATTCCGTGCCGGCTTTTGCAGCATTGGGCAGCTTGCCTTCATGGGACGAACCTGCGAGCTTCGTCCGGTCCAATCAGGACATCATCATATCCTTTGGAGCGGGGCAGCTCCCGACCGGCAACGGACGGGTGCTTTTTGTTTGGTGAACGGTCATGTCGCAACCGGACACGTGGCGGGTAGGGGTTTTTGATCCCAGCCCAGGCTCTATTGGACTGCCTGTCTTTATCTCGCCTCACCTCAACACGATTGATCCGCCCTCAAAGGCCAACGCAACATGACATCGACGACAACTTTCAAGGCCGCCACCGTCCAGTTCGAACCGACCATGTTCGAGAAAGAGCGCAACATCGAACGGCTGCTGGCGCTGTGCGCGCAGGCCGCGGCAGAGGGCGCGCGTCTCATCGTGACGCCGGAAATGGGCACCACCGGCTATTGCTGGCACGATCGTGCCGAGGTGAAGCCCTTCGTCGAGACGATTCCGGGGCCGACCACCGACCGCTTCGAGTCGCTTGCCGCAAAGCACGGCTGCTACATCGTCGTCGGGATGCCCGAGGTCGATGCGGCGACCGATCTTTATTACAACACCGCCGTTCTGATCGGGCCTGATGGCGTGATCGGGCGTCATCGCAAGTCGCATCCCTATATCTCCGAGCCGAAATGGGCGGTCAGCGGCGACATCGCGCATGAGGTGTTCGATACCGAGATCGGACGCATCGCGCTCCTGATCTGCATGGACTGCACTTCTTCGAGACCGCCCGCATCGAGGCGCTCGCGGGCGCCGACGTGATTTGTCACATCTCGAACTGGCTGGCCGAGCGGACGCCGGCACCGTACTGGATCAACCGCGCCTTCGAGAATGCCTGCTACGTGATCGAAAGCAACCGTTGGGGGCTGGAGCGGACCGTGCAGTTCAGCGGCGGAAGCTGCATCATCGAGCCTGATGGCCGGGTGTCGGCCTCGATCGATGGCGGCGATGCGGTTGCCTACGGCACGATTGATCTGGCGCGGGCGAGGCAGCGCGAGGTGTTGTCGGAGCAGGTTTTCAAGGCACGCCGTCCCGAACTCTACACCAGCCTGATGACCAACAGCTTCACCTGGAATCCAAACGACTTTTTCAAGCTCTATGGCCATCAGCCCAATCCACCAGGCCGCAAATCCATTCTCGCGGTTGCGCAATTTGCACCGTCGAGCGGGACCGCCGGAAATCTCGCAGCCATCAGCGCGATTGCAACGGAAGCCAGGAGTGTCGACGCGCCCGACATGTTGGTGTTTCCCGAGCTGTCGCTGACCGGACCGGATGTGCCGGCGGCGCGGGCCGAGCGGCTGACGGGGCCCGCGGTGACAGCGTTCGTGCGGCTCGCCATGCGTCTTCGAATGTATCTGGTCGCGGGGCTGGCGGAAGCGGCCGACGGCAAAGTCTACAACACCGCCGTGCTGGCGGGACCGGAAGGCCTGGTTGGCTTCTATCGGAAGACTCACCTCGGCGGCAGCGACGCCGGCTGGGCCAGCGCCGGCGACAAGTGGAAGGTGTTCGACCTGCCGATCGGGCGCGTCGGGCTCGCGATCGGCCATGACGCGCTGTATCCGGAAGCCATTCGCTCATTGGCGTTGGAGGGGTGCGACATCGTCGCTTGCCCCGCCGCGTTGCGCGGGACCTTTACCGGAGCGCATGCGGGAACGGCCATCCCGCACAATTATCCGATCCCAAAAGGCGCCGATCCCTATCACTGGCACGCGATGCGGGTCCGCGGCGGCGAGAACAACCTCTATTTCGCCTTCGCCAATGTGCTCGATCTGCCGCGGGGCTATCAGGGCAAGAGCGCCGTGTTCGGTCCTGATACCTTTGCCTTCCCGCGACAGGAATCGGCCATCCTCGATGAGGACGGTGTCGCGTCGGTGGTCGTCGACACCACCAACCTCGACACGCCCTATCCGACCAATGTCGTGCGCCGGAAGGACCTCATCACCATGCGATTGCCGCATCACTATCTGCCGCTGGTCAAATGGCATCAGTAGGCGGCGTGCGCCTTACGCGTCCCAGGTCACCGGCAGGTCCACCATTCCCCGGAACGCCCAGCCGCCGATCCGCGGCGGCTGATCCGCGATCAGCCGCAAGTTCTTCAGCCGCTTGAAGATCGCGGGCAGCGCGACGTCGGCGACCATGGCGCGCGAGGCCCAGGCGCCGGCGCAGAAATGCGGTCCGGCGCCGAATGCGATGCTCTTGCTCACATCGCGGCGCACGTCGAACGCTTCGGATCTTTCGAAATGCTTCTCGTCGCGGTTGGCCGAGCCGAACATCAGGAACACGCGCTCGTTGGGTTCGAACGCGATGTCTCTGATCGTCCAAGGCTTTGCGATCCGCCGCGGCGACATGCCGATTGGCGAGATCCAGCGGGCGTATTCCTCGAAGGTCTGCAGCCACGGGATCGCGCCGCTGGTTGCCAGCGCGAGCTGCGCCGGATGGGTGAGGAGCGCCCACACCGTGCCGGCGATGGCATCGCGCGGCTCGTTCTGGCCGCCGGAGATCGCAAGCTTGATGTTGGCGCGCACGCTGTCCATCGGCATACCGGATTGCAGCATCACGCCGAGCAGGCTGAGGTCGGGTTTCCGGCTAAGTACCGGCACCATGTCGTCGATCGCGGCATCGATGCCCGAAGTCGCGGCGTGGCAGCGCGCTTCAATCGCGGGATCGCCGGTATAGTTGGCGATGCCGTCGATCATGCCCTGCGACCAGGCGTTCATGTCCTGGAAGCGCATGCTGGTGAGGCCGGTGATCGACTTCAGGCATTCCGCCGAGAACGGCAGTGCGAAGGCCTGCACGAAATCGACCACGCCGTTCGGCGTCAGCTCTTCGAGGATCCGCATCGCGTGTCCCTCGAACTGCGCTGTCCAGTGCGATCTGACGGTCTTGGGTGAAACCGCCGGAAAGATCGCCTTGCGCTCGTTCATGTGCGCATCGCCGTCCTTGCGCATCATGTTGTGGCCCATCAGCCGGTTCATCAGCCCTTCGGGCTGGTGCGATGAGAACACGTCGATCTGCTTTTCCGAAACGAAAATGTCGTCGCGGCGGCACAGCAGGGTGCTGCCAAGCTGTGGGACGAAGGCAATCGGCGCCTCCTTCCGCATCCGCGCAAGCGCCGGGTAAGGGTCTTGCCAGAAGGCTGGTACATCGATGTCGAAATGCGGCGCGGTGCTCACGGATGTGTCCTCGGATTTCGGACCGAGCGTAGGACAGCACGCGCCCCCGGTCTGTCCCTAGCGTTTGGGACAACCGCAAACCGCCCGGCCAGATCACCTCAGTTCAGCTGGCGCGTAGAGGACACCAGGCGCAGTGCGATGGCGAACAGCTCGTTCTGCGAGGAGATGCCGAGCTTGTCATAGGCGCGCTTGCGGTAGGTAAGGGCGGAATGCAGCCCGATTCCGAGGTCGGCCGCAATCGCCTCCGAGCTGAGGCCGGAGAGGATGCGCAGGCACACCTCCTTCTCGCGTCCGGTCAGGATCGTGAACGGCTCGGCGGTTGCGAACACGGTCTTCAGGCGGCCCATCGGATCATGGTCCGGCGCCGCGTCGCGCTGGAAGTGACGTGCCACTGCGGCGCTCACCGCCGGCGCGACCGCGGTCAGGCGCTGGATCTGGTCGCGGCTAAAGCGGCCCTGTTCGGTGATACGATAGAAGTTCACGTAGAAGCAGGTGTCGTCGACCCAGATCGCGGACGCGAATTTGTCGACGATGTCGGAATCGTCGAAGAACATCTTGCGATAGCTGTCGCTGTACATGCGGCGGGCAAAGGCCGGCAGCACAATCGGCACTGTGCGCGCCTGCCCCTCGAACACCGCATCGCGGTTCGGGTCGGTCCGGTGGAAATGCTCGGAATAGGCGATGCCGAGGTCGCGGCCAGTCGGAATATTGCCGACGTCGAGCAGGCACGCCGCGGAGCACGGGCCTGCAAACGAGAACACCATGCAGTGGCCGACATCGGCGACACGCCGCAGCGCGCCGATCAGTGCCTGCGGAAAGCCGTCGCGGCCGATCGCCAGCAGTGCCGGTGTGATGTCGCTGATAGCAGACGTCGTGAAGGCGGAATCGGCCTTCATGGTGTCCTCCCGATCTGTTCCGGGAACACTATCAGCGACATCGCCGGTGTGGAAGTGTTCGTCGAACCGAAGCTCAGGCGCCCGGCAGCTGGTCCAGGAAGCCCGTGATGCTCCTGATGCGGCCGTCCTTCAGCACGGCGAAGTCGGTGCCCTTGATCGGGCTGTCGACGTCATCAGGGCCAAGGCCCCAGGAGAAGCGAACATGGTCGCCGTAACCATTGGGCTCGCCGATCAGCTTGAAGCGGAAGTCGGGAAACTTCTGCTGCACGCCTGCGATCAGCGCGTCGACGCCCTCATGGCCGTCGCCGCTCATCAGTGGATCGAGATAACGTGCATCCGCGGTCCAGCTTTCGCTGAGCAACTCGCGGCGCCGGCTCGGCGTCCGCTCGTTCCAGAGGTCGATATAGCTGCGGGCGATGCTGGCATGGTCGGTCATTGTGCTCTCCTTCGATGGCGCCGGACTGTTCGGCTGTCACGACTATCGAAGGTTTGCCGGTGACGATCGATTACCTCGCACGTCATGCTGCGCGTGATCACAACGCAGGCTACGGCTTGATGTAGGCCTCAGGATCGCCGCGCGCGTGGGCCTCCATCGCGTCGAGGAAGCAGCGCGCCTTGGCCGGGACATATTGCCGCGCCGGCAGCAGCGCATGCACGTTTAGGGGTTCGCAGGCATGGTCCGGCAGCAGCCGTCGCAACTGGCCGGACGCGACCGCGGCGCGGGTGTAGCTCGCGGTGACCCGCAGCACGCCGTGGCCGGCGAGCGCCGCCTGCAGGCGGACATGCGCGTTCGAACTGGTGAGGCGCGCCTTGTCGACCGCGAGATGCTCGACCGCTCCGCCGGGCGCGGTAATCGCCCACGGCGGGTCACTCGGGCCGGTCAGCAGCGGCAACTTCCTCAATTCCTCCAGGGTGCGCGGTTCGCCGAACATTTCCAGCAGCGAAGGCGCCGCGAACAGGCCGCGCTCGAGGGTGAAGACACGGCGGATCACGATGCCGGCCGCCGGCAGCGGCGCTTCCAGCATCGCAAACACGATGTCGTAATTCTCGGTGATCGGATTGACGATGTCATGCTCGACATCGATCCGGATCGCGAGGTCCGGATAGCGGCTCATCACATCGCATGCGACGGGGCCGGCGTGATGCGCACCGAATTCGTAGGGCGCCTTGATGCGCAGCGTGCCGGCGACGGCGCTGCTCATCGCCAGCGCCTCGCTGTGGGTGTCATGCAGCGCTGTGAACAGCGGGCGCACCTTGCGATAGATGGTTTCGCCGGAATCGGTCAGCCGCAAATGCCGCGTGGTGCGCTCGATCAGCCGCAGCCCGAGATTGGCCTCAAGTCGCTGCACCGCAGCACTGAGACTCGATTTGGGATGCCCGAGCACGCGCGCGGCGGCTGTGAAGCCGCCATGCTCGACAACCTCGCAAAACAGCTCCCAGTCGCGCCACTCCATGGCTGATTGTCCATCCGCCTGCACAGTGTGTCCAGCCAAATCGGGTTATCGGGATGACCGCGATCACCTAAACCTCGTTGCAACGAATATTGCATCGGGAGGGTGAGATGGCTGACGACGACGGAATTTTCCTGCGCAACGCCTGGTACGTGGCGGCGTGGAATCACGAGCTGATCGACGGCAAGAAAGTGGCGCGCACCATCCTGGAGCGGCCGATCGTACTCTATCGCGGCGCAAGCGGACAGGTCGTCGCGCTCGACGACCGCTGCTGCCATCGGGCGGCGCCGCTGTCGATGGGGCGGGTCGAGGGTGATGATATCAGGTGCATGTATCACGGCATGAAGTTCGCCGCCGACGGCAAGTGCATCCAGATTCCCGGCCAGGATGTCATTCCCGCCAAGCTCGGTGTGCGCAGCTATCCCGTGGTCGAGCGCTACAACATGATCTTCATCTGGACCGGTGATGCCGAAAAGGCCGATCCGAAGCTGATCCTCGACTATCCGCCGCTCGAAGATCCCAAATGGCGGGGGCTGCCGGGCTACATGCACTACAAGGCCAATTGGCTGTTGATCGTCGATAATCTCAGCGACTTCGCCCATCTCGCCTTCGTGCACACCACCACGCTCGGCGGCTCCGAGGAATACGCCTACAAGACCAAGCCGGTCGCGATCGAGAAGCTGGATGACGGTTTCCGGGTCGAGCGCTGGCACATGGGCGCCGAGCCGCCGCCGTACCACAAGAAGGTGATCTCGAACAAAACCGACGCGATCGACCGCCGCAATGTCGGCCACATGAGGATTCCCGGTATCTTCACGCTCGACACGACGTTCGCGCCCGCAGGGCAGGGCGTCGAGACGGGCGTGCAGGTCCCGGGCACGCGGCAATACCGTAACGCGCAGTTCATGACGCCGGAGACGCGCTCGACCACGCATTTCTTCTGGAACTATCTGCACGATTTCGACATCGACAATCCGAACATCGCGCTGTCGCTGCGGCATTCCCTCGAGGAGGCCTTCAACGAGGACAAGGACATCATCGAGGCGCAGCAGAAGGTGTTCGACGCCGATCCGAACTACCAGCTGCTTGCCATCGGCGCCGACGCGCCACTGACCTATTTCCGCTGGCTGTTTGCGCGGAAGGTCGAGGCGGAGAAGAGCGCCGCCCGCGCGGCCTGAACAAGGTTGTGTCAAACAAAAATGGCGCGGAAGCCATCGGCTGCCGCGCCATTCTCTCAAAATGATCTGAAGCCGTGTCGCCTACTTCGCCGCGATCACCATGATCTCGACATTGTACTGCGGGGCCGCAAGCTTGGCCTCGACGGTGGCACGCGCCGGCGTGTCGCCCGGCGAGACCCAGCCGTCCCACGCCGCGTTCATCTCGGGGAACGTCTGCATGTCGGTGATGTAGATCGTCGCGCTGAGGAGTTTTGACTTGTCGGTGCCGGCTTTCGCCAGGTGACCGTCGATGATCGACAGGATGTCCTTGGTTTGGTCGGTGACGCTGCCGCCGGCGGCCTTGCCGGCGACGACGCCGGCGAGATAGACGGTGTTGCCGTGCACGACGACCTGGCTCATGCGCGGGCCGGTTTCGAAACGCTGAATGCTCATTTAATTCTCCACTTGAATGGCGGGCACTCTCTAGCGTGTCAGGACGACCGCCGCCACTGCGCATTTTGCAAGCCACTTCACGAAATCGATCGAAATTGCACCGAGGTCGCCTCGGCGCAATCTCCGATCAGGCTTGGGGCCTTGGCGCGCTGGCCCAGCGTGCGAACAGCGCCACCCGCTCGGCCGGCCAGGCGCCATCGCAGGGCATGGTGCCGGCCTGCAGGCGTGTCAGGATTGCCTGACGATGTTTCGTCACGTCCTCCTCCTTCCAGAGGTCGAACGCGAACAGCATCGAGTTGCGGTCCATCGGCCGGAACAGCGGCCGGATGTGCTGCTCGAAGAGCACGGCCTCATCGGAGCCAGGCAATGCCGGACCAGCGTCGTTCGTGGTCTGCGCGTTGTCGGCGAGCGCGGATGGCCGCGTGCCGGGTGTCGCGTTGCAGACCCACCACCATCGCGGCACCGGCATGTTCGGCGGCGGCTTGGCGCCGGCCCCGGAATTCTCCATCGCGATCCGCGAGCCCCATTCGATATAGGCGACGAAGGCGGCGCGGAATTCGGGATCGGACGGTAATCCGGCATCGTCGGCGCTCTGCACCATGTAGGTCGCCCACAGCGCGCGCTGCACCGGCTGGATCTCCTTGCCGATATGCTGCGAGACCATTCGCTGATAGCCGCCATAGCGCTCGGTGTAGAGGCGCGGGCCGCCGAACACCTCGCTGAGCCAGGCCGCGACCCTTTCAGGATGGTCCGACGACATCCCGGCGAACAGCGGTCCGAGCAGCGGGTCTTCCGGCACGTAGCGGCTGTAGAAGATGCGCGTCATGTCGAGCAGCGCCGGATAGCCGCCGGCCCATTCGAACAGCGTCGGCTCGCGCAACGGATCGGGGACGGGATCGTGAAATTCGACGTTCCAGTGCATCCCGCTGCAGAACGGCTTGTTCAGCGACGCGCCGCAGCGGCACAGGCTGACATGCTCCTGCGACGCGCCCGCATTTTGCGCGATCGCGACACCGTCCTCATCGACCAGTTCGACATGCCCGGTGACGCGGTAGGGGCCGTCCTTGGACACCTCGATTTGCGGCGGCCGGTTGATATCAGACAGCGCGGCATCGCGCGCAGGTCCGATGCCGATACCGAGCGCGCCCGATGGACACTTTCGCACCGCGTTGATGAGATCGTCGAGCCGCGCGCCGCTCGGCGCGATGAACGGCTCCTCGCCGAGATGAAACACCGACCTGAGACGATCGGTGCAGAAGCCGGAATGCGCACAGGTGCCGCGATTGTCTGATACAAAGGCCTGCTGGCCCGCATAGACGTTGAGCTTGTCGGGCACCCGCCGCGGATCCTTGGCGTCGGTGAAGCCGCGCCTGATGTGGCTGTCGTCACAGTACGGCTTGGTCTGCGATTGGCCGCAGCGGCAGAGCCTGACCGGCGTCTCGGCTGCGATCGGCACGCCGAGATGATCGACGATCGCAATGCTGGGATCTGGTTGATAGGGCCCGTTGCGCGTGACGACGATGCGGGGGCGTGCCGTGCGTGGGGCCTCGGCGGAACTGTCCTCTGTCATGCCTTGCAATGATCCCTAAGTTCTCCCCAACCCGCGCAAGCGTGCTTAAATGGATCGGTAGCGGCTCTCAACGAACCAGATGGAAAGCGCCGCGGGAGAGCGGGATGATACGCAAGACCAAGCGGAAATATGGCTGCCCGGTCGAGTTCTCGATCGATCAGCTCAGCGGCAAATGGAAAACGGTGATCCTGAGCCGGCTAAAAATCCGCCCGATGCGCTATGGCGAATTGCGCCACGATATCCCGTCATTGAGCGACAAGGTCCTGACCGAGCGCCTGCGCGATCTCTGCAATGCAGGCTTCGTCAAGCACGAGCGCGCCGGCAGCAACTCGCGCTACAGCCTGACCAGGCGCGGCGAGATGCTGAAGCCGATGCTGCAGGCGCTGTACGATTGGGGCGAGGCCAACGCCGACACATTCGGCGTCCGATTCCTCAGCGCGGAGGCGGACTAGGGTGCGGTCTCATTAAGGCGCAGCCATAGCCTTCAACCTGCCGACTATCCCTGATGAATCCGTCGAAGATGTCCCAACCCGGACATTGCCGGCTCGATAGACACACGCTGTTCCCGAGCCTAGACTTTGCCTGAAACCACGGTGGATCAGGACGATCTTTATGACCGGGGCGCGCGTCGAACGACGACTGGCTGCCATCCTCGCTGCTGATGTTGCGGGCTACAGCCGTCTGATGGGAGCTGACGAGGAAGGCACGCTAGCCTCGCTTCGAGTCCATCGGCGCGATATTCTTGATCCCAGGATTGCCGCGCATCGCGGCCGTATCGTCAAGACCACCGGCGATGGACTTTTGATCGAGTTCGCAAGCGTCGTTGACGCCACGCGTTGTGCAGTGGAGGTTCAACTCGACCTTCACGAACGCAACATCTCCGTGCCGCGGGATAGGCGTCTTGAGTTTCGGATGGGAATCAATATCGGCGACGTCATCGTGGAAGACGACGATCTCTTTGGCGACGGTGTCAATGTTGCCGCCCGGCTTGAAGGCGTCGCCGAGCCGGGTGGCATCGTCATTTCCGCCGCCGCCCATGATGCGGTATTGAATCGCGTCACGGCAGAGTTCCGCGACCTTGGCGCACTCTTGCTCAAGAACATCGAGCGCCCCGTGCATGCATTTCAGGTCGTCTTCGGTCCCGCCGCCGGTGCAATGGAGCATTCCCGCCGCGTGCAAGCTGGTTCGGTCGCCGAGGGGCCGTCGATTGCCGTTCGACCGTTCAAGGTTCTGTCGGAGAGTCGTGAGCTCGAATTTCTGGCCGAAGGACTGGCCGAAGACGTTATCGCGCTCCTCGCAAGGGTGCCCGGCTTCTTTCTGATCTCGCGGGCATCGTCTTTTCTGTTTCAAAATCCCGAAACGCCGGCTTCAATCGTCGCCCGACAATTGGGGGTCCGCTATGTGCTGGACGGAAGCGTTCGAGGTGCCGGCCCCCAGGTCCGCGTTTCGACCCAACTTGCCGAAGCCGCGACAGGCCGCATTCTGTGGTCCGGGAAGTTCGAGGCCACGCGCGCCGAGACACTGGAACTACAGGACGACATCGCACGCGGAATCATGATCGAACTGGAACCTGCACTCACTCAAGCACAGGTCAACGTCATCCGGCGTCAGCGTCCGGAGAATGTCGATGCCTGGGGCTGCTACCACCAGGCCGCGGGCGCGCTTGGAGGGAAGGGGTGGAATGAGCTCGTTGTGACGGAGGCACAGAACTTCCTCCGACGGGCGCTCGAACTCGACGGCAACTTCGCGCTTGCACGCGCGCAACTGGCCCTTCTATCGGCGCTGGCGCAAAACACCGGCTTGGTCGAACCGTCGGCGGAGCGAACCGAGGAGGCGCGGACGACGGCCGAAATGGCCATTGCGGCCGATACAGGCAGTTCCGAAGTCCTGGGCTATGCCGGCTGCGCACTCGTCGATCTTGGGAACAGGGAGCGAGGGGTGGAAATCCTGAAGCAGGCTGTCGAGATCGATCCAAGCAATGCCCAGGCCGAAGTTGCCCTCGGCGCGGCGCTCGCGATGATGGGCGATCTCGACGCGGGAATTGCACGCATGCGCCACGGAATCAGGCTTAGTCCCCGCGACAGGCGGTTGGCATTTTGGGGCTGGGCGCTGGGTGGGTTTCTTCTGCGTGCCAACCGGCCTGAGGAAGCGCTGGAAGAGGCTCGCATCGCCGCACGACGAGATCCCCGCCTTTACCTGCCGGCGATTCTTGAAGCCGTGGCCCAGGCAGCGCTCGGGCGGACCGAACTTGCCCAGTGCGCGCTGATGTCCGCGAGGCGTCTCCGACCAGAGCTTACGCGGCAAGAGATCGAAAGGTCTCACGGGCGGCACGCCGCCAAGATTCTGGCAGGTGTTTGGGACGCCAATTAGACAGGGTTTCCCAGGCAAGCATGCGCGTCACTGGCTAGGCCTCCGGAAGCGCAGCCGATGTCCGCCCGGGGTTCATTTTCGACGGATTCATCAGGGATTGTCGGCGGGTTTGCCCGCTCAGGCCCGTAAGCGCCGAAACCGGGGCCGAGCCGGAAGCGTTGCATTTCGTCGCTGTCGCTCCTCGCAATGACGATGAAGGGAGCACCTGACCCAGTAACACTATTGCGTGGTGGTCGGTGCTTTTACTATTTCGGAATAATGGAAAATACAACTGAGTTGCCCGACGTGTCAAGTCGCTTTTCCGCGCGGCGGCGGCCGCCGGCTACTTTGCTTGGGGTTGTTTTCGATATTTTGAGAGCGCGCGGTAAGACTACCCCACCGCCTTCGCCGCCGCACGTCCCGCATTCCGTCCCGAAAACAGGCAGCCGCCGAGAAACGTGCCCTCCAGCGAGCGATAGCCGTGCACGCCGCCGCCGCCGAAGCCTGCCGCTTCGCCGGCCGCATAGAGGCCGCGGATGATCTGGCGGTCGTTGCCGAACACCCGCGAATCGAGATCGGTCTCGAAGCCGCCGAGCGTCTTGCGGGTCAGGATGTTGAGTTTTACCGCGATCAGCGGACCGTGTCCGGGATCGAGGATGCGGTGCGGTTTCGCGGTGCGGATCAATCTATCGCCGATATAGCGGCGCGCATTGTGCAGGTTCATCACCTGCGCGTCCTTGACGAAGGGGTTGGCGATCTCGCGGTCGCGCGCCTCGATCTGCGCCTTGATGTGATCGAACTTCAAGAGATCGTTGCCGACCAGCGTGTTCATGGCGCCGACGAGGTCGGCGAGATTGTCGCGGACGATGAAGTCGGCGCCGTGCTGCTTGAACGCCTCCACCGGCGCCGGCGCGCCCTTGTTGGTGGCGCGCTTGATAGTCATGCGCCAGCTTTTTCCCGTCAGGTCGGGATTCTGCTCGGAGCCCGAGAGCGCGAACTCCTTCTTGATGATGCTCTGGGTCAGGATGAACCACGAATAATCGTAGCCGGTGCTCATGATGTGGTGCAGTTGCCCGAGCGTGTCGGAGCCCGGGAACAGCGGCGCGGGGAAGCGCTTGCCGGTCGCGTCGAACCACAGCGACGATGGCCCCGGCAGAATGCGGATGCCGTGACGTGGCCAGATCGGATTCCAGTTCTGGATGCCCTCGACGTAATGCCACATCCGGTCGCGGTTGATCAGCCGTGCGCCGGCGGCCTCGGTGATGCCGATCATGCGGCCGTCGACGTGTTCGGGCACGCCTGAGATCATGAACTTCGGCGGTTCGCCGAGCCGCTTCGGCCAGTTCTGCCGCACCAGATCATGATTGCCGCCAATGCCGCCGGAGGCGACGATCACCGCTTGCGCGCGAAGCGTGAAATCGCCGATCACCTTGCGCGAGGAACTCTTGCCGCGCTCCACATCGGTCGGTTCCAGGATCGCGCCGCTGACGCCATCGACGCTGCCACTGGTGACGCTGAGCGCATCGACACGATGGCGGAACTTGAAGATCAGATGTCCGTTTTTCGCGGCCTCGCGCGCGCGCCGCTCGAACGGCTCGACGATCCCAGGGCCGGTGCCCCAGGTCACATGAAAACGCGGCACCGAATTGCCGTGACCCATCGCGTCATAGCCGCCGCGTTCGGCCCAGCCGACCACCGGGAAAATGCGATGGCCCATCGCGCGCAGCCAGTCGCGTTTCTCGCCGGCGGCGAAGGCGACATAGGCCTCGGCCCATTGGCGCGGCCAGTGATCATCGTCACGATCGAAGCCCGCGGTGCCGATCCAGTCCTGCATCGCCAGCTCAACGGAATCCTTGATGCCGAGCCGGCGCTGCTCCGGAGAATTCACCAGAAACAAGCCGCCGAACGACCAGAACGCCTGGCCGCCGAGGTTCTGTTCCCCTTCCTGGTCGAGCACGATGACGCGCTTGCCGGCGTCGGCGATCTCGGTTGCGGCGACCAAGCCCGCCAAGCCGCCGCCGACCACGATCACATCTGCATCGTCAGCCATTCCGATTCTCCCCCAGCCCGGCGCGATTGAAGACCGCGTCATCGTGCGCGGTCAACGCCAAATGGCTCTTGATGGCCCTTGCCTGTGGCGGGGACGCATCAAGCGGTTGCGGCAGATTGTTCCAGTTTGGGACCTTGGATTGAGCAACTGCAGCGCGCGCGCAACACCCAATTTGAATTTGTTTTGATCGGCATCGCTTGGCTGGACAAAATTCCAGTCTGGCAACACGCTCACCTCGACTGCATCACCAAAACAAACAGATTCGGTTTCGACTGGGGCTGGCCAATGAAGTTGATGACGGGGTTGCTCGCGGCGGTTCTCCTGCTGGCGGGGATGGGGGCGTCTCACGCCGTTGTCAGGATCGCCGATGATCGCGGCGGCCGGATCGGAACCTACGTCGACAAATATCAGGGCTTGCGCACGTCGGGCGAGACCGTGATCATCGATGGCCTGTGCGCCTCAGCCTGCACCATCGTGCTCGGCGCGGTCCCGCACGATCGGATCTGCGTCACCTCGCACGCCAATCTCGGCTTCCACGCCGCCTGGGACTTCGGCGACAATGGCCGCGCCGTCACCAATCCCGAAGCAACCCAGATGCTGTATTCGATGTATCCGCCCGCGGTGCGCAGATGGATCAACGCGCGCGGCGGCCTGACGCCACACATGATCTTCCTGCGCGGCAAGCAGCTGCAGGCGCTCTACAAACCCTGCTATCTCGACGCCCAGGCCTCGGTGCTCAGGCCGGCCTCGCACTAGGGCTAATTCCGTTCCGATGGAATCGGAACGGAGCTCTAGATTCTTGTTTTGACGCGTTTTCTTCACGCGAACCGGTATCCACTTCGCTCGAAAACGCTCTAAGGTCGCGCACCCTCCGCATGACGTGATCGGGCAGGCTGCCATTGTGCTTGCCGCCTGTCGGAACCCGGCCTATCTGAACCGGATGGTTCAGCCGATCTCCGCCCAGCCACAGCTCGTCGCCGCGCCACAGGGCCGGGCGGCGTCCGTGATTCTCTGGGGCGCGGCTGGCATTGGCGGTCTTGCCCTGCTTGCCGCTGTGGCACTCTGGTTCCATTACGGGTCCACGGTGTTCTTCGAGATGATCGCCGCCGGCATCTCAGCCTGCTTCTGACCGACAAGGACGTCCCGACATCATGCCCCAAACCACCCGCCCGCTGGTGATCTTTGCCGCCTTCGCCGCCAGCCTGGCGCTTGGCCTGGTCATCATGCTGTGGGCCGTCGGGGGCTTGCGCAGCGTCACCGCGCCGGCCGCGATCGGCGGACCGTTCCAGCTCACCGACCAGTCCGGCCAGACCGTCACCGACAAGGATCTCAAGGGCAAGCCGACGCTGATCTTCTTCGGCTTCACCCATTGTCCCGACGTCTGCCCGACCTCGCTGTTCGAGATGTCGGAGGTGCTCCGAGCGATGGGCAAGGACGCCGATCGCGTGAACACCTATTTCGTCTCGGTCGATCCCGAGCGCGACACCCAGACTGCGATGAAGGATTACCTCTCGAGCTTCGATCCGCATTTGAAGGGCCTCACCGGCGATCAGGCTTCGATCGCCAAGGTGCTGTCGGAATATCGCGTCTATGCCAAGAAGGTGCCGCTCAAGGATGGCGACTACGCGATGGATCACACCGCGCTGATCTATCTGATGGACCGCGACGGCCATTTCGTGTCGCCGTTCAACCTGAAACGGACGCCCGAGGACGCGGCGACCGATTTGAAACGTTATCTCTGATCGCTTTGGCCGCTCGTAATTGGCCCAATCGGCGCTCGCATCGCGCCCCGGATGGTCTATAAGGCCGTCCAATTCCTTCACAATCGTCCATTTATGCCAGATCAGCCCACCCAGCCCTTTGCCGTCCGGTCGCGCCAGGTCGTCCACTTGGCCGCGGCAATGATGGTGGCTGGATTGTTGGCATCCGCTGGTCCCGCGGCCGCACAGACCCCTCCGACCCAGCCCGCGCAGACGCCGCCGGCCAGGACGGCTCCGGTTCCGGCCGCCAAGCCGGCACCCGCGCAGGCCGCTCCGGCTGCGCCCGCGGCCGCGCCCGCTCCGCCATTGGCGCAGACCGCGCCGCAGAAGGCTGCCGCCGAAGGCGCGCCGCAGGCGGTGCCGGGCTTCTGGGATCCACGGCGCCGGCCTGACCGGCCGGACCTGTCGCGGCTGACCGTGATCCGCTTCCTGACCGAGACTGATTATCCGCCGTTCAACTTTACCGGCCCGGACGGCAATCCCGCCGGCTTCAACGTCGATCTGGCCCGCTCGCTCTGCGACGAGATCAAAGTCACCTGCACCATCCAGATGCGCCGCTTCGAAACCCTGGTCGATGCGCTCGCGACCAACCGGGGCGATGCCATCATTGCCTCGCTCGCGGTGACGCCGCAGCTTCGCGCCAAGGTCGATTTCACCGATCCCTATTACCGCGCCCCGGCGCGCTTCGTTTCACGCCGCGACAATGTACTGCCGGAGATCCGTCCCGAATATCTCGAGGGCAAGAAGGTCGGTGTCATCACCGGCACCTCGCACGAGGCCTATCTCAAGGCGATGTTCACCGACGCCGAAGTCCATTCCTATCCGAATGACGACGCGCTGCGTGGGGCGCTCCGCCGCGGCGAGGTCGACTTGATTTTTGGCGATGCGATCGCGCTGGCGTTCTGGATCAACGGCACCGATTCGGCCGAATGCTGCGCCTTCTCCGGCGGCCCGTTCGTCGAAAGCCGCTATTTCGGCGAGGGCGTCGGCATCGCTGTGCGCAAAGGCAACGACCTGCTGCGGCAGTCGCTCAACTGGGCGCTGTTCCGCCTCTGGGAAAAAGGCCGCTTCACCGATCTGTGGCTGCGGTATTTTTCGATCAGCCCGTTCTAGGAATCATCTGACGTCGTCATTCCGGGATGGTCCGAAGGACCAGACCCGGAATCTCGAGATTCCGGGTTCGATGCTGCCGCATCGCCCCGGAATGACGATGACCTTCCATCGTTTTGCATTTTGCCACGAAAACGCTAGTTTCCGCGTCCCCTGGAGAAAGCCTGAAGAATGTCCGTGATTGATCCTCCCTTCAGCCCGAGCGATTTGCGTGCGCTCGCCGAGCAATCCAACGCCTGGCCGTTCGAGCAGGCGAAAGCGATTGTGGCGCGGCTGAAGAAAAATCCGAAGGAGGAGGTGCTGTTCGAGACCGGTTACGGTCCGTCGGGCCTGCCGCATCTCGGCACCTTCGGCGAGGTCGCGCGCACCACGATGGTGCGCCATGCTTTCCGCGTGCTGACCGAGGACAAGATCAAGACGCGCCTGCTCGCCTTCTCCGACGACATGGACGGCCTGCGCAAGGTGCCCGACAACGTGCCGAACAAGGAGCTGCTGGAGAAGCATCTCGGCATGCCCTTGACCAAGGTGCCGGATCCGTTCGGCACCCATCCGAGCTTCGGCCAGCACAACAATGCGCGGCTGCGCGCCTTCCTCGACCAGTTCGGCTTCGACTATGAATTCGCGAGCGCGACCGAGTATTACACCTCGGGCAAGTTCGACGCCGCGCTGCTGCGCATGCTGGAGCGGATCGAGAAGGTGATGGCGATCATGCTGCCGTCGCTGCGCGAGGAGCGCGCGGCGAGCTATTCGCCTTTCCTGCCGATCTGCCCGCGCACCGGGCTCGTGCTCTACGTGCCGGTCACGGCGCATGACGCCAAGGCCGGCACCATCTCCTACGAAGACCCGGAGACCAAGGAGAGTGTCACCGTTCCCGTCACCGGTGGCCATTGCAAGCTGCAATGGAAGCCGGATTGGGCGATGCGCTGGTACGCGCTCGGTGTCGACTATGAAATGGCCGGCAAGGACCTGATCGACTCGGTCAAGCTGTCAGCCAAGATTTGTTCAGCGCTCGGCGGCACGCCGCCCGAGGGCTTCAACTATGAACTCTTCCTCGACGACAAGGGCCAGAAGATTTCGAAGTCGAAGGGCAACGGCCTGACCATCGACGAGTGGCTGCGCTACGCTTCGCCGGAATCGCTGTCGCTGTTCATGTATCGGGAGCCGAAGGCGGCGAAGCGGCTGTATTTCGACGTCATCCCGCGCAATGTCGACGACTATCAGCAATTCCTTGACGGCTTTCCCAAGCAGGAAGCACGGCAGCAGCTGCAGAATCCGGTCTGGCACATCCATTCCGGCAAGCCGCCGCACGCTGACATGCCCGTCACGTTCCAGCTGTTGCTGACGCTGGTGTCGTCGTCGAACGCCGAGAATGCCGAGACGCTGTGGGGCTTCATCGGCCGCTACCGTCCGGGCGTGACGCCGCAGTCGCATCCGAAGCTCGACGACATGGTCGGCTACGCCATCAACTATTATCGCGACTTCGTGGCACCAACGAAGCAGTTCCGCGAGCCGACCGACGGCGAACGCGCTGCGCTGCAGGATTTGCGTGATGCGCTCGCCAATCTGGCTCCGGGCGCGAGTGCGGAAGACATCCAGAACGTGGTCTACGAGATCGGCCGCCGCGAGCCGTTCCTCGACCCGGTCAAGAAAGGGAAGGACGGCCGTCCCGGCGTCTCGCTCGACTGGTTCAACATGCTCTACCAGGTGCTGCTCGGTCAGGAGAAGGGCCCGCGCTTCGGCTCCTTTGTGGCGGTGTATGGCGTGCAGAACGCGGTGAGCATGATCGACCGCGCGCTGGCGCGGTCGTCGTAGGCTTCTTCCTTCTCCCCTTGTGGGAGAAGGTGGCGCGGATGAAATCCGCGCCGGATGAGGGGTATCTCCGCGGAGACAGACCCCTCACCCGTCCGCGATGCTGCGCATCGTGGCCACCCTCTCCCACAGGGGGAGAGGGACAAGAGCCTGCAAAATCCGGATGGCTGATCCTCGCCAATTTCACCAAGAGGCGCTGCCCGATTGCGCTACAATTGCGCCCATCAAATCAATCCGGCCTCAGCCGACGGGACCGGCACAGATGGGAGCACGCGCATGCAGTTCAGGGTTTCGCCGGATTCGCTACAGAACGACAGCAGCGCCGAGGAATGGCAGGCGCGGGTCGATCTCGCAGCCGCCCATCGGCTCGCCTTCAATCACGGTTTTTCGGAAGGCATCTTCAACCATCTCACCCTCGTGGTGCCCGGTCGCACCGATCGCTACTACCAGATCCCGTTCGGCATGCACTGGTCGGAGGTGACGGCGTCGTCCTTCATGGAAGTCGGTATCGACGATGCCGAGGTGAAGCGCGGCGAGGGTGAGGTCGAGCGCTCCTGCTATTGCATCCACGCGCCGATCCACAAGGCGCTGCCGCAGGCCAAGGCGGTGTTCCACACCCACATGCCGTTTGCCAGCGCGCTGACGCGCCTGGAAGATCCGCGCATCAAGGAGATCGGCCAGACCGAGGTCGGGCTGTCGGAAGCGATTGCCTATGACGATGTTTACACCGGCCCCGCGCTCGATCCCGCTGAAGGCGCGCGGCTGGCAAAAGTGATCGGCAACAAGACCGTGCTGTTCATGGCCAATCACGGCATCTCGACTGTCGGCGAGACCATCGCCGATGCCTACGACAGGCTCTATTACGTCGAGCGCGCCGCGCAGGTGCAGATCTACGCGATGTGGACCCAGCAGCCGCTGAAGCAATTGCCGCCGCAGGTGGTCGAAAAGACCAAGCGCGATTTTCGCGACGACCACCTCTACAACGGCCCGAGCCCGTCGCAGCGGCATTTCGATGCGCTGAAACGGATGCTGGACCGGAGAGAGCCTGACTACGCGACGTGAGGGAAGTCTCAAATCCGCGCCACAACCTCCGCCGTCGTCCCGGCGAAACAGGCTGTGCGAGAAGTCGCGCTGCTTGCGACGGGATGGCTGCATCGGCCAGCAA
>NZ_JYMU01000054.1:0-1436 GCF_000938235.1 Bradyrhizobium sp. LTSPM299 | reverse complement strand
CCGGCCCGGCGCAGGGCTTCCAGCCGGCGGACATGGGAGCGGACAAAGGCCTCCGGATCGCCCCCGATACGGTCGATGGTCACGCGTGCCCGCTCCAAATGTTCGGACGGGCGATAGATACCCCCTTGGCCTGCGACCTCCACGATATTGCGGTCGGTGGCACGTGGCCCAGGAGGGGCGGAGCCGGCCGCGACGATCATGCCCCGACCGACGTCTTCTGCGCGACCGGCATCCATCTCGATGTGATGCACGCGGCCGTCCACCCCATCGATCACCAGGTGGACCCGCTCGCCCATCTCGTCCCCGCCAAGCCCCTTGTCGAGTACCCGGCCGACGATGCGCTCGGTCGTGGTCTCGCGGTGCACGACGTAGTGCGCCGGATGCCGATCTCGGACCAGGCCTTCGCGTTGCAGCGCCCGGTGCATGGTCTTGATGATGTCGCCGCGCTCGCCAAGCTCCCGCAGGGTCGGCTCGGCCTTTGGCGAGACAATCCATTGGCCGGTCTCGAGCTCGGTCGCCAGCCCCATACGCTCCAGCTTGCGGGCCCGCTCGATCAGCAGTGCTCGGTTCTGGCGGAGCGTATCGCGCATGTCCAGGTCGGGGCGCAGGTCGGTAAACTCCCTGCCCTGTTGCTCGGCAATCAACATCCGGTCGAGCCGGGTGAAGCGATCCGCATCCACCTCCCGCTCAAGCTGGTTGGCCACCTCGAGCTCGGTCTGCCGGCCCAGTTCCCGGGTCACGATCTCGCTGGCCCGTTCGCGGACGCCATGGGCGATATAGTCGCCGGCAATGTTGAGGGTCTTGCCGTCGTCGGTGATGCCGCGAACGACGATGTGGCTATGGGGGTGGCCGGTGTTGTGATGATCGACCGCGATCCAGTCGAGCCTGGTCCCGAGGTCGGCTTCCATCTGCTTCATCAGATCACGGGTGGTCTGGCGCGGGTCGGCCAAGTCCCCGCCGTCCTCGGCTGAGACGATGAAGCGGAACTGGTGCCGGTCCTCGCGGCCCCGCTCCAGGAAGGCGCGGCCGTCCTCCACATCGCGCCCGGCCGAATAGACCTGGCCCTTCTCGCCATCCCTGGTCACGCCGTCCCGTTCGAGATAGCGCAGATGCGCATCCACCGCCTTGGCGCCGGCAAACTGCCGCCCGCGGACGGCGCCGCGCTGCGGGTTCAGCTTGACCACACGCGCCTTCACGGCCACCCGCCGTGAGCGGGTGCGTCCGCCGCTTCCGTCCCGGCTCCACGCACTCCGATCCTTCAACGTCAGCGCCGCTGCAGCGCCCCTGCCCCGCGCATTGAACCGGCCGCCGCCCTTCCCGGTGTCGCCAAGTCGGCTCGGATTGCCGCCTGCTCGCCGGATCGCCTGATGGACCTCACCGATGAAGCTGATCGGGCGTCCACGCGCACCGCCGATCCGGCGCGCGGTTGTCCGCCC
>NZ_JYMU01000053.1:0-3063 GCF_000938235.1 Bradyrhizobium sp. LTSPM299 | reverse complement strand
CCCGACAACAGACGGAGACCACCATGGCTACCATCGGAACCTTCACCGCAGCGGACGACGGCTACACCGGTTTGGTCAAGACGCTCACGCTCAACGTCAAGGCGAAGTTCGTCGCGACCGAGAAGGAGAACGACAAGGCGCCCGACTATCGCATCTTCGCCGGCGCCACCGAATTCGGCGCCGCCTGGAAGAAAACCGCGCGAGAGACCGAGCGCGAATATCTCTCGGTCAAGCTCGACGATCCGAGCTTCCCGGCCCCGATCTACGCCTCACTGGTGAAGGGTGAGGGCGACGAGGGCTTCATCCTGATCTGGTCCCGCCGCAACGGCGACTGATCCAACCAGGGCAAACCGCCCCGCCTCCTCGGAGGCGGGGCTTTTTGCGTTTCTGTCGTGCCTTTGCAGGACGCAGGAAGGGCAGTTTTATTGGGAGCGAAGCGCCAAGGGCCCACCCTCGCGCTGACGAGGTGAAGCACGTTGTGCGCGCCGGCCGGACCGGTAACCTCGGTCTTCCGTGCCATGGATCGTCATGACAACGGCGGTTGTCAGGGCGCGCGCGGATGCGCGCCAGTCAACCGCGCCCCTCTGAAGGCGGGCATCCGGGTGTAAGCAGAGAGAGCCAGTCCATTCGGTCATCCGATTGTTTACGGCGATCGCGTCAAATGCAAAATGCATGCGGCGATCCGCTCGGCGCTTGAAGGGTCCGTGGATCGCCTCAGTCGCGTGAACGCGTCATGGGTTCGGAATGCGGTTGTATCACGAACGCCATCCGATCGGTCTGTCGGTGAAAATCGGGAAGCGCAGCACATGCGTGTTCATCGTCGGTCGGTGCAGCAACATCGACCGAACCGACGCGCGCGGAATTCCACAGAGAATGCGGTTCGGGTGGTCCCGTGCTGCATATGTAGATAATGTCGGCACGCAGAAAATGCGCACACTTTTGCCCAACGGAAGGCCACTAGGACGCAAGCTGGTCGACATCGAGAACCAAATTCGTGGCGCGCTCCGCTCCAATGGACAGTTGATCGGGTCGTCTCCGGCAATAAAAAAGGGCCGATGCGAGGCCGGCCTCTTCGTCACGATCCAGTCACGGAGCGATGATCAGAACCTCCCGACGAGCGGGCCGCTGAAGTGATAGTTCACGCCGATCTGGGCGCTGTGCAGGTCGAGCGTCCTGGACGGCACGCCGAAATAATTCTCCCTGCCCAAGCTGCGGTAGAGGTACTCGCCCTTGACCGACCACTGCGGCGCGAAGAACGCCTCAATGCCCGCACCAACGGTCCAGCCGGAGTGGAAGTGGCTCTCTGACGCCGTCCGGCCGAAGCCGCTGACGCTCATCTTGTTGTCGGCCCAGGTGTAGCCGCCGGTGCCGTAGAACAGCACCTGGTCAACCGCGAGGCCGACGCGGCCGCGGACGGTGCCGAGCGAGTCGATCTTGCCCGTCACGGTGATCCCGAGTGTCGATGCCGAGGCATTGATATCGGCCCAGCCGCCATCGGCCTCGAGGCCGAACACGACGTTGCTGGTCTGCCAGTTGTAGCCGATCGTGCCGCCGGCGGACCCGCCCTTCATCTTCGGATCGCCATCGGTGTTCTCGGTGGCATAACCGCCGAAGCCGCCGATGTAGAAGCCCGTCCAATCGTAGGCCTGCGCCACCAGCGGCGGCGCCTTGTAGGTCTTGGCCGACAGGTCAGCTGCGGATGCGACGCCACATCCCATGCCCAAGAGACTCACGGTCAGCGCGAACAGGACGGAATCAGGAGGTCTGCAAGGAGTTGATATTTTCATGAATCTCTCGCGGAAAACGGGGAGCGCGATTGCTTTCGGTGCGTAAAGAAAAGTATCGGGCAGCACGTACGGCAGACCTCCCAATTGGGAGGCGTGATACATTTATTGTGCGATGTTGCAGTTGTGCCGCTGGCAAGATGTTGGCTCGCGCGGCGCCTCTCTTGCCGCTTCGGAAGGAGGGGTCGGATTCGTTGCCCTCTGAATTGCGATGGTCCCTCTATCGTCAGGTTTGTTGTGCAATTCCAGCCAATGGACCGTCGAGCGATCGTCGTTCGGCGTACAGTCGAACGACCGGCCAAACATCCGTTGCAAGTTGATCTATCGGCAGTGATGCTGCGATCCGAGAGCGCAGCAGCAGATTCTATTGCCAGGGTTTAGATCGTAGGTGATCCAGCTCAGCTCGTGAAAAATTGCACGTTCTTGTGCGAAGCTCTCGGAACGGCGGGATCCGATCCCACTAAGTTCGGTTCGCAGAATGTCCGCTATCTTCCTTGCGGCCAAACTCGACGGAAGCTTGGCTATGTCAAAAATGTCCGGTAGGAATCTTCCATCACCTGATTGGACGATGCAGGATGATGGCCCTGTGCGCTTCAGTCATGAGGTTGGCATCGTCACGTCAATGAGCTAAAAAAGCACATTGTTTTTGGTCGATTTTAGACGTGCTCTCGAGATTAGCGAGCGGCGCTTTTTCCAATTGTCGTTGTCTGTCAGTGCTCTAAGAGCCGTCGCTCACGACGTGCGAAGAATGAGAGATCGCCGCGTATTCGCTGGGCGGTTTCTACGCTGTCGTACGCAGATTGAATCTCTGCCCTGGTGCTGTGCCTTTCGACCTCCAATCGTCGTCTCATGGCACACGACGAAGACGACTTTCGCATCCGTCCCGGCAAGATCCGTGATCGCGGTGGGCGGACAACCGCGCGCCGGATCGGCGGTGCGCGTGGACGCCCGATCAGCTTCATCGGTGAGGTCCATCAGGCGATCCGGCGAGCAGGCGGCAATCCGAGCCGACTTGGCGACACCGGGAAGGGCGGCGGCCGGTTCAATGCGCGGGGCAGGGGCGCTGCAGCGGCGCTGACGTTGAAGGATCGGAGTGCGTGGAGCCGGGACGGAAGCGGCGGACGCACCCGCTCACGGCGGGTGGCCGTGAAGGCGCGTGTGGTCAAGCTGAACCCGCAGCGCGGCGCCGTCCGCGGGCGGCAGTTTGCCGGCGCCAAGGCGGTGGATGCGCATCTGCGCTATCTCGAACGGGACGGCGTGACCAGGGATGGCGAGAAGG
>NZ_JYMU01000052.1:0-147061 GCF_000938235.1 Bradyrhizobium sp. LTSPM299 | reverse complement strand
CGTCATTTTTACGAGGATGGACGCCAAGCGATGCACCGGCGGGCGGTCGCCGACCCGATCTGGATGAGGCGCCGGCGGGAGACGATAGAGCACCCGTTTGGAACCATGAAGTGGCTGATGGCTGGTCCCCGCTTCCTGGTGAAGGGGCTGAAAAAGGCGAAGACCGAACTCGCCTTGGGCGTCCTCTGCTACAACCTCAAGCGGGTGACCAACATCCTTGGAGTGCCCGCCCTACTGGAAGCGCTGGCACTCACGCCCGCCTGACTGAGCATTTTTGCTGGCCGATGCAGCCATCCCGTCGCAAGCAGCGCGACTTCTCGCACAGCCTGTTTCGCCGGGACGACGATGGGAGACCTAACATCATGCTCTACCCCGCAGCCGGCGCGCCGAACCAAGTGGTCAGCGCCTCAGCGAGTCCCGACTGACTCTGCTCTCCCACCCAGGCGACATATCCATCGGGCCGGATCAACACGGCTGAGGGTGCAGTGATCACTCCGAGTGCCGGAAGTTCCCACCGACCAGCGTATGTGGCGTCGACAAGCTGAACCCGATCTGCCCATGGCGTGATGTCGAAGCCACCGGGCTCTCCGAGGTTGATCAGCACCGGCCGGGCACCGTGCAGCAGGCTGAAGACCCGCAACGGCCCGTCGGCAGTGACCAGGTCGAGATCGGGCATGCGGCGCCCGAGCAGATCGTGCCCATCGCCGAGGTCGTAATGAACGCCGAGGCCGGACAGCTCCGCGGCTATTCGCCTGCGCGGCTCGTCGATGGCGAGGAGCTCGGACAAGATGTCAGCCAAGGCCTTGCTGCGGTCATCCCTGCGACGAAGCGCTGTCTGTGCGATCGTATTGCGCAAGACGCGGGCCCCGATCGGGTGGCGCTCGGCGTGATAGGTATCGAGCAGGCTTTCGGGTGATGTCCGCTTGACCACTTGGGCGAGCTTCCATCCCAGGTTCACCGCATCCTGCACGCCGATGTTGAGGCCCTGTCCACCCATCGGCGGATGCACATGGGCGGCGTCGCCGGCCAGCAGCACCCGTCGGTCGCGATAGGCGGCGGCCTGACGCGCCATATCGGTGAACCGCGAGACCCAGTGGGAGTTGTGGATTCCGTAGTCGGTGCCGTAAGCGGCGACGAGCACCTCGCTGACATCGCGCAGTGTGGGTTCGTCGTCGACCCGCAGCTGCGGCTCGACCAGCACGACCCGGGCCGACTTGCCGTCCTCAGCTTTACCGATCGCGTAGGTGCCGAGTTTATTCTCGTGAAACCCCCATTTCGGCTCTTCCGCCATCTCGACTTCCGCGATCAACCAGCTCGTCGTCGGATCCCAGCCGGGGAATGCGATGCCGGCCAATTTGCGAACCAGGCTGCGGCCGCCATCGCACCCGACGAGATACTCCGCGTGGATCCACTCGCCGTCGGAGAGCGCGACGTCGACGCCGCGCTCGTCCTGCGCGAAGCCGGTCACCTCACGCCCACGATAGATCGTCACTCCGAATTCGCCGACCCGCTCGGCCAGAATGCGTTCGATATGGTTCTGCCTAAGCCCGAGCGTGTAGTTGTGCCGGGTCGGAAAGTCGCTGATATCCAGCGGGATTTGGAAGTGTACGGCGGGATGTCGCTGTCCCTGCGAGATGAATCGATCGGCGATCCCGCGCTGATCGAGCACCTCGAGGCTGCGCGCATGCAGGCCGAGCGCGCGCGAGCCGATGACGTCCTGGCTGGTGCGCTGCTCGACAATCGCAACGTCGACGCCCGCCAATGCCAACTCGCCTGCCAGCATCAGTCCCGTGGGACCTCCGCCAGCGATCACCACTGCATGTCCACGCATCCTGCATTCCCATAGGTTTGCGTCGATTGGGCGCGCGTTCTACGGGATGACCCGGGGCTTGCGGCAAGCCGGGGGTGGCCACATATATCTGAGTGGGGAGAGGGGCTGTGGCTCCGAACCATCTCCAGACATCATTGATCAGCATCGCGGCAAAAGCCGTGCCGCAAAGACGCTGTCGTCCCGGCGAAAGCCGGGATCCATAACCACAGGGTTTTGTGGCTTATACTCGCTGTGGCCGCAGCCCGCCTCAACCACGCACGGCAGTGGTAATGGGTCCCGGCCTGCGCCGGGACGACGATGCGGAGGGAGCGAGCCTTAGAACTCCCCGTGTACCCGGCCGGAGAAGATGTGCGCCGGGCCGCGGTCGGCGTTGTAGGCGGGATTGGCGATGAACTGATAGTCCGCCGTCATCGTCAGGTTCTTGTTCACCTGATAGGCGTAATAGGTCTCGAAGATGCCTTCGTTGCGGTAGTTGAGCGCGCCGTCGCCGATCAAGAGACCAAGGCCGCCGGCGGCGAGGAAATCGCGATGCGCGGCTGACAACCCGTTGATCGCGCCGCCGATGCCGATCGTGTCGTTCGGCCGTCCCCAGTAGCTGCCCTTGACGGACACGCCGCCGGAGACGCTGCGGTCGATGTCGGTGAATGACAGGATTTCAGTCTGTCCGTCGTTCCAGCTCAGGCGACCGAACAATCCGACGTCGGTTGCGATCTGCTGCTCGGCATTGATGTAGAAGCCGTATTTCAGATTGTCCTTGCGGATACCGGCCATCACGGCGTTGATGTCGAGAGCCGGATCCGCGCCTTCAATCGCCAGCGCCTGATTGTAATTGCCGGTGTTGCCGCGATTGCCGAATACGCCGACGCGCAATTTGCCGGGCTGGTCGAAGATCGCGTAGCGGCCCTCGAACTCCACCACGGCGCCACCGGTGCTGAACACCAGCGTGTCGCTGTTCGGCGCATTCGGCACCTGGAACAGGCCGGCACGCACCGCCCAGTCCTTGCGGTTGAACTCGACCACCGCACCGCGCGTATAGCCGGGCAGGTCGGCCGGGAAGTCGTAGGCCGCCGACGACCACATCGCCCAGTTCATGAAGTCGGCACGCGGGTCCTTGGCGTAGGAATTGCCGTCGAAGAAATCACCGACCGCGAAACGGCCGACGATGACGGTGAGGCGATCGATGTCGCGCTTGCCCGCCAACTGGTTGGGGCCGTCAGCCACATCCTCCTGTTCGCCGCCGAAGCCGAAGGTCTGCTTGAAGTAGTAGCGCTGCGGACGGATCTTCGGATACTCCGCGCCGGCCTTCTGGGCTTCGCCGTTCGGGAAGCCGGCGATGCCGAGCGTGCCGTTGAGGCCAAAGCCCTGCGCGGTCTCGGCATTGAAGTAGAACTCGCCGCCCTCCCAGAACCGCACGCCGAGGAACGCCGTCGTGGTCCAGGTCTGCTGCACTTGGCCCCCGCCCGGAAGGCTGTCGGTGCCGGCATAGGGCGAACGGAAGGCTGGGTAGCCTTGTCCGATGAACGTGGTCTGTCCGTGCAGATTCCAGTCGTTGGACTCGGGCAGGACGCTCTGCGTCGGCGTCGCCGACCACGGCGCGTCGCCCAACTGATAGTTCAAGCCGAATTTCAGCAGATGGATGCGCGGGTCGATGGTGACGCTGGGCATGCCGAAGTCGGCCAGGCCCATCGTCCGGCGCGACAGGTCGATGTAGTCGTATTCGAGCTTGGCGGTCCAATGGCCGCCCACCGCGAACTCGGCGCCGGCGCCGGCCGTCCACCCGGTTTGATACTGGCCGGGCTCCGACAGGACGTTGCCGGTCGCGTCGTTCACCCTGACCTCGCTGTGTCCCCAGGCGAAGCCGCCGGTGAGATAGGGCATCCAGGTGCCAAAGGCATAGCCGATGCGGCCGCGTACCGTGCCGACATAGTCGATTGATGAGTTGAACGGCGCCAGCGCACGCCGCGGCAGGTCGACGGGAGCCGTGAATGTCGCGTCGGCCTCGACACCGAGCACGAAGCGGTTGGCGAACTGCCTGTTATAGCCGGCCTGGAAGCCGCCGACCCCGCCCGTGATGGTCGACGGAAGGAAGACGCTCTGCTCGGGAAGCGGATTGGTGCCAGGGCCGAGGCTGCCGTCGCCATAGCCGATATGTCCGCCGACGTAAAAGCCGGTCCAGCTGTAGACCGCGCTAATGGCGGGAGACTTCACGGCCATGTCGGCCGCTGCTGCCGGCGTGCCCAATGCGGCCGCGCCGAGCGCGGCGCCGGCGGCGATCTGGACCCGGAAAAGGCGGACGCAGGTCATGACGCGGCGTTGTCCGGCGAGGTGGCGATACCGCCTGGAGCCTTTTCCGTTCCGATGGAATCGGAACGGAACTCCAGACTTCTGGTCTGACGCGTTTTCTTTACGCGAACCGGTACCCACTTCGCTCGAAAACGCGCTGCTATCACTGCAGATTTGGCGGCCGCTTGCCACCCGAGATTTGAAGTCATCGCCCGCCGTCCCCGGTCTGATCTGGGTCGTCCCACGCAACGTCAGATCAGTAATCATCGCTTCCAATTTCGTATTGCAAATAGTTCGCAATAGCAATTGAAGGCCGCCCCTTACCTCCTCGATTTGCACGCAACTATGACAACCGTGCAACAGCACCGGCCGCCGAGGCCGGCCGCAACGGGACAACTAGGTCCTTCGTCCATGATGGCCTCCTAAGCGCGCGACGCGATCATCGCGGCCCGACGCATCGTTATCGACCGCAGGCCGACAAGCCGGCCCGCGCGTCGCGGTTGATCGGGCTGTTGTGCTCGACGGCCCACCGGCATTCCGGGCGGCCGTCGATCAGGACCCAATGACAGGCCGGGGTTAGACGCCGGCGGCGGCCCTCCGGGCGGCGAAAGCCCGGGAGGTTGTCATTGCAATGCGTGGCCGCGACAGTCGACGGCGTCATACACCACGGCTTGAACGGCCGGAATTTTGCGAGTTTTCGTGACATCGCTCACCTCCACGTCCGCTGGTCGCGGCAGGCCGGTGAGGATCAGGCGGTCAGCCGAAGTGCTGCCACCCATCCACGCGGCAAGAGCCTGCGCGATCAGTGCTGATATCCTGCGGCGACAGGAGTCCCGTCATCGTCGGGGTACTGTCGCCTGAGTTGCTACTGCCCATTTGTCTTCTTCTGGCGCGCGGCCGGGGCGAAAGCCCCGGTGTGGAACGGAATGTTCCGACGATCGGGCACTACGCCCGGTGCAGAATGCTGTCAAGTTGATTCCGCTATCCTCCCGGGAGGATCGCGATTATCCTCCCGGGAGGATAGGAGAACCGTATGTCCGACGACCACTCGCATGCTGCGATCGCCCGTCGCCTGAAGCGCGCCAACGGCCATCTCGAGACCATCGTCGAGATGATCGAGCAGGGGCGTCCGTGCGCCCAGATCGCCCAGCAATTGCAGGCCGTGGAGAGCGCGATCGAGAGCGCCAAGAAGGCGCTGATCCACGACCACCTCGGCCATAGCCTGGAAGATACGCTGAAGGCCGCGGGCTCGAAGGGCCGAGCGGTGCTGAAGGACTTCAGGCTGGTCGCAAAATATCTGTGATCGCAGAGCGTTTTCGAGCGAAGTGGATACCGGTTCGCGTGAAGAAAACGCGTCAAAACAAGAGTCTCGGAAAAGGTTGACCCGCCCGGGGGGACGACCGGGCGGGTCGGTGTGCGACACGGGGTGGATGAGGCCCCGCGCCGTACGCAGGATCCGCAGCCTTAAGATGTCACGTGATCAATAGCAGGAGCGCACGCGGCCGATGTAGTTACCGTAGGCGTCGAACTGGCGAACCCAGCCGCAGCGGCGATAGCCGTCATTGTAGTAGCCGTCATTGTAGCTGTTCTCGGCGGCGATCGCGCTGCCGACGACGGCGGCGCCGACGATGCCCGCACCGACGCCCCAACCCAGGCCGAACGGCTTGGCGTCAGCCTGCGAGGTGGTGGACGCGATGGTGCCGGTCACGGCGAGCGCGGTGAGGGCGATGGCGGCAATCCTGGACTTGATCGACATGAGAAACTCCATCCTGTGTGGGCGCGGCACCGGTGTGGTCCGCATGCCGATTGGACGGGGGCTTCTCGATTCCGGTTCGAACCGGGTCCAGGAAATACGGTTTCGTGAATTGTTTCGTCGTGGCCGCGGAATGCAACAATTCCGGGTCTATCGATGGCCCAGAAATGTCTCGGGATCGATGCGGTCGAGCTCGTCGAGCAGCTCGCAGAAGGCGCGCGCGCCGTGCTCGAGCAGCGCCTCGCCCTTGTCGGCCGAGGCCTTGGTCGCATCGCCGATCGCGCCGCTCGGATGCAGGTCCTGCGCCTGCCAGGCGAACGGCGCCGGCCGCTGCGTCGACAGCCAGCGGTGTTTTTTCTCGATCGCGATGCTCGCCGGTCGAAAGTCCGCGATCGCATCCCGCCGGACATGCTGCGGATATTTCGCCAGCATGATCGAGGTTTCGACGGCGCCGCCATGGATGCCGTGGCGCAGCTCCTCGGCGTCGAACAATCCGTCCGGAACGCCAAATCGCGACCAGCTCGTGGTGACGACAAGCATCCCCTGCTGTGCGCGCAAATCCTGCGCCACCAGCGACATCACGGCCGAGTTGCCGCCATGGCTGGTCACGATCACGAGCTTCTTCACGCCGGCGAGCGCGACACTCTCGCCGAGCGCCATCCAGCTCCGCAGCGCGATCTCCGTCGGCAAGGTCAGCGTGCCGGGAAAGTCGATATGCTCAGTGGAGATGCCGACCGGCTGCAGCGGCAGGAACGTCGCCGGGATGCCCGCCGGCAACAGCTCGCGCACCCGTGTGAGGTACGCCTCACCGATCATGACGTCGGTTCCGAGTGGCAGATGCGGCCCGTGCTGTTCGGTCGCGGCCAGCGGCAGCACCGCGATCCAGCGCGCAGCCGCGCCCAGGTCCGCATCTTGGGCGATGTCGGGCCAGTGGATGGCGGTCCAGTCACGGGGTGGAAGTTGAGAAGTCATCAAGCCAGACGTTTCAATACAGGCGTTTCATTGGATGAATTTGCAGGGTAGTTTGTTGGTCCATTTCGAGGGCGTTTCCCGTCCTCCAGCTTCCATCATGGGCCAGAATGATCGACGGAGTCCAACCATGAACCGGGCCTTTTTGCCGCGAGCGTTAACCACAGGCCTGCTGGCCGTCGCCATGTCCGCCTTGATATCCGCCTTGGCAGCCCTGGCTGCCTTGGCGCCCGCGCACGCGCAGACCCTGGACAAGGTCTCGTTCGGGACCAATTGGGTCGCCGAAGCCGAGCATGGCGGGTTCTTCCAGGCGGTCGCCGACGGCACCTACAAGCAATATGGCCTCGACGTGTCAATCGTGCCCGGCGGCCCCAACGAGAACAACCGCATACTGCTGATCGCGGGCAAGCTCGACTTCTTCATGAGCGCGAACTCGCTGCAGACCTTCGACGCCGTCACCAACAACGTGCCGCTGGTCGCGGTCGCCGCCATGTTCCAGAAGGACCCGCAGGTCTTCCTGACCCACCCCGAGGTCAAGGTCACCAAGATCGAGGATCTCAAGCCGCTGACGCTGCTGGTCTCGAAAGAGGGCATCGTCACCTATTTCCAATGGATGAAATCCAAATACGGCTTCAGCGAAAGCAAGGTGAAACCCTACACCTTCAACGCGCAGCCCTTCATCGTGAACAAGGATATCGCGATGGAAGGCTACGTCACTTCGGAGCCTTACGCGGTGGAGAAGGCGGCCGGCTTCAAGCCGAATGTCGTCCTGATCGCCGATTACGGCTTCAACGCCTATTCGACCCTGATCGAAACCCGCCGCGATCTCGTCGACAAGAAGCCGGACCTCGTACAGCGCTTCGTCGATGCCTCCGTTGTCGGCTGGTATCATTATCTCTACGGCGACAACTCGGCCGGCAATGCGATGATCAAGAAGCTCAATCCTGAAATGACCGACGAGCTGCTGGCCTATTCGGTCACCAAGATGAAGGAATACGGCATCGTCGATTCCGGCGACACCGCCAAGAACGGCATCGGCGCCATGACCGATGAACGGATGGCGAACTTCTTCGACAAGATGGTGAGCGCCGGCGTGGTCAAGAGCACCATCGATTATCGGCAAGGATATACGCTGCGCTTCGTCAACAAGGCGGTCGGCGTCGAACTCAGGCCGAAGAACTGAGTCGGGACGCGCGTGATGGCGGAGCCCGCGTTGCCGGGAGCTGAGGCGGATGCCGCCGGCCTCGCCGTCCGGCTGCGCGGCGTCACCAAGATCTATGACAACGGCGTGACGGCGCTCGGGCCGCTCGACCTCGAGGTTGTCAGGGGCGAGTTCGTCTCGCTGCTCGGACCGTCCGGCTGCGGGAAATCGACCGCGCTGCGGCTGATCGCGGGTCTATCAGCGCCGAGCACCGGCTCGGTCGATGTGTCCCACCATGGTGCACGGCAGCGCGGCAGTCACGGAATCGGCTTCGTGTTCCAGGAGCCGACGCTGATGCCGTGGGCCAGCGTGCGCGACAATGTCCGCCTGCCGCTGAAGCTCGCGCATGCGCCGACGCGCGACGCGGACGCGCGCATCGACGGTGCGCTCGATCAGGTCGGGCTCACGGAATTCGCCAAGGCCTATCCGCGCGAATTGTCCGGCGGCATGAAGATGCGGGTGTCGCTGGCGCGCGCGCTGGTCACTGACCCGGACATCCTGCTGATGGACGAACCGTTCGCCGCGCTGGACGAGATCACGCGCTTCCGCCTCAACAACGATCTGTTGTCGCTGTGGCGCAATCTGAACAAGACCGCGATCTTCGTGACCCATTCGGTGTTCGAGTCGGTCTATCTCTCACAGCGCGTGATCGTGATGACCGCGCGCCCGGGCCGAATCGGCGCCGAATTTCGCATCACCGCAGCGGAGCCGCGCGGTGAGGAATTCCGTACCTCGGCGCAATATGCAGCCTACTGCCGCGAGGTCTCGACCGCGCTGGCGCCGTCCTATGCAGGGCAGGCGGGCGCATGAAGTCTCCGCAAGACATCATCCGCATCCTGCTCCCTGTCGTGGTGTTCGCTGCCGGGCTCCTGGTCTGGGAGCTGATCGTTCGGGCCTATGGCATCCAGCCCTATGTGCTGCCGAGCCCGCTATTGGTGCTGAAGACCCTGGTCGCGGATTGGCCGATCCTCGCGCAATCGCTCGGCGTCACGCTCCTGACCACGCTCGAAGGCTTTGTGGCGGCCGCGATCGGCGGCGTCGCGCTGGCGCTGCTGTTCAACCAGTCGAAATGGCTGGAATACTCACTGTTCCCCTACGCGGTCATCCTGCAGGTCACGCCTGTGATCGCGATTGCGCCGCTGCTTTTGATTTATCTGCAGCAGCAGACCGCCGTCATCGTCTGCGCCTGGATCGTCGCGTTCTTCCCGGTGCTCTCGAACACAACGCTCGGCCTCAACTCGGTCGATCGCAATTTGGCCGGCCTGTTCCAGCTCTATGGCGCATCGCGGCTGCAGTCGTTGTTGTTCCTGAAGCTGCCCGCGGCGCTGCCCTATATTCTCGGCGGATTGCGCATTGCCGGCGGGCTGTCGCTGATCGGCGCCGTGGTCGCCGAGATCGCGGCCGGCAGCGCCGGCGCCGGCTCGGGCCTTGCCTTCCGGATCGCGGAATCCGGCTATCGGCTGAATATTCCCCGCATGTTCGCAGCACTGCTGCTGCTGTCGCTGGCCGGGATTGTCATCTATGGGGTGCTGGCGCTAATTTCGCACCTCATGTTACGACGCTGGCACGAAAGTGCGCTTGGAAAGGAAAGCTGATGGCCCCGATTTCTTCCGAAAAGATCGATCTGCTGGTTTACGGACCGATCCGGCCAATTCTCGAGAACGGCTTTCCCGACCAATACGTGCTGCACCGGGCGGAAAGCCGTGGCGACCTCGAACGCCTGACGCCTGAAATCCTCGGCAAGATCCGCGGCATCGCCGTCACCTACCACACCATGGCGACCGACAAGACCGCGCTGGCGCAATTTCCCAAGCTCGAGATCGTCGCAAGCTTCGGCGTCGGATACGACCACGTCGATTCCGCTTACGCGCGCGATCACAATATCGTGGTGACCAACACGCCCGACGTGTTGACCGAAGAGGTCGCCGACGTCGCGATGGGGCTTCTGATCGCGACCTTGCGCGAATTCGTCAAGGCCGACCGCTATGTGCGCTCCGGCCTGTGGCAGACCCAGAACTATCCGCTCAGCGTCGGCTCGCTGCGCGACCGCAAGGTCGGCATCGTCGGCATGGGCCGGATCGGCCAGGCAATCGGCCGGCGGCTGGAAGCCTCGCGCGTGCCGGTGTCGTACCACTCGCGCAATCCATCCAAGGACGTCTCCTACAAGCATTATCCCGATTTGATCGAGATGGCGAAGGCGGTCGACACCTTGATCGTCATTGTGCCGGGCGGCGCCGCGACGGCGAAGATGATCAATGCCGAGGTGTTCAAGGCGCTCGGCCCACGCGGCGTGCTGATCAATGTCGCGCGCGGCTCCGTGGTCGATGAGCCGGCGCTGGTCGCGGCGCTGAAATCGGGCACGATCCTCGCTGCCGGCTTGGATGTGTTCGCGGCCGAGCCGACCGTGCCGGACGAATTGAAGGCGATGCAGAATGTCGTGCTGCTGCCGCATATCGGTTCGGCCTCCGTGGTGACGCGCAACGCGATGGATCAGCTCGTGGTCGACAACATCAGAACCTGGTTCGCCGGCAAGCCGCCGTTGACGCCGGTCGCCGAGACCCCGGTGAAGGCCCGCTGATGCAGTTGTCCCGCTGCATCGTCGCGCTTGCGCTGCTGCTCGCCGGCGGTCTGCCGGCGGCGGCGCAGGACGTCAAGACGTTGCAGAAGGACATGATCGGGCAGTGGGAGCTCGCCACCACCGACCGCAGCAAGACCTGCGTCGTGACGTTGAAGGGCGATGCGACGCCGCAGGGTTTCAAGCTCGAGCTGGAGCCGTCTTGCGCCACAGCCTTGCCCTATACCAAGGACATCGCGGCCTGGAGCATCAAGGGCCTCGGCGACATCGTGCGGCTGCAGAACGCCGGAGGCGACGCGGTGATCGACTTCACCGAGGTCGAGAGCGGCATCTTCGAGGGGCTGCGTACCAATGAGGGCGTCTACATCCTGCAAAACCTCGCCGCCGCCCGCTCGCTTGCCAAGTCGATGGACCAGATGATCGGCGACTGGTCGATGGTCCGCGGCAACGGCCAGGTGATCTGCGGCCTGACGCTGACCAACACCGATGCCGGCAACGACAATTTCCAGGTCTTCCTGAAGCCGAAATGCGACCCCGCGATCGCCGCCTTCAACCCGGCGCTGTGGCGGCTCGAGCACGGCCAGATGCTGCTGATGTCAGCCAAGGGCGAGACCTGGCAGTTCGAGGCCGACGACAACGCCCAGTGGCGCCGGGTGCCGGATAGCGCCGATCCGTTGATGATGCTGCGGGATCAGTAGGGGGGTCCCGTAGCCCCCGCCAAAAAACCGGTGTCGTCCCTGCTTTCGCAGGGACCCATAACCACGAATGCCAATTGGTCTTGCACCGCTGTGGCCACAGCCCGCTTCAACGATTCGACCCTGTGGTTGGGTCCCTGCTCCCGTGCGCAATTGCGCACTAGGCAGGGACGACGATCGGGAGGGGACGCCTAAAATAATCCCCTCGCGCCTGTCGATCCGCCAGCCTCCGGATCGTCGTCTCCCATAGCGAGCCGATTTTGACTACGCTCGCCCCAAACAGGAGCTTTTCATGCGTTTTATGTCGATCGTTACCTCGCCGCAGCCGCCCGCACAGCCGACCCCGGCGCTGCTGGAGGCCATGCACAAGCTCGCCGAGCGCGAGATCAAGGCCGGCCGCATGGTTGATACCGGAGGCCTGATGCCGCTCGCGACCGGCGCGCAGGTGCGCGTTGCCGACGGCAATCTCAGCGTCGTCGACGGCCCCTTTGTCGAGGCCAAGGAAGTGATTGGCGGCTACGCGATCTTCGAGCTGCGCAGCAAGGAAGAGGCGGTGGCGCTCGCGGTCGAGTTCATGCAGCTCCACAAGGACCACATGCCCGGCTGGGCAGGCACCTGCGAGGTTCGCGCGTTCGCCGGCTTCGCCGGTCAGTTTCCGGAATAGCAAGGGAGGACAGATAATGCGCTTCATGTATGTCCTGGTGGCCGAGAAACCGATGATGCCGAATCCTGCATTGCGGGAGGCGATCCAGAAAATGGCCGAGCGCGAGGTCCAGGCCGGCCGCATGCTCGACACCGGTGCGCTGCTGCCGCGCACCGCCGGTGCCGAGGTGCGGATCAAGGATGGCAAGCTCAGCGTCATCGACGGTCCCTTCCTGGAAACCAAGGAGGTCGTCGGCGGCTACGCCGTCTTCGAGCTGAAGGACAAGGAGGAGGCGGTGGCGCGCGCGGTCGAGTTCATGCAGCTCCATATCGACCACCAGCCGGATTGGGACCTGTCATGCGAGGTTCGCCCCTTCATCTAATCCTGAGGTGGCCGCCGTGACGGACGCCGACATCCATCGCACCGCGCTTCACAAACAGATTCTGGGTGTGTGGCGCATCGAGCAGCCGCGGCTGATCACCAGCCTGTCGCGGATGCTGCGCGACGTGCCGCTCGCCGAGGATCTGACCCAGGAAGCCCTGATCGCGGCGCTGGAGCACTGGCCGGTCGCCGGCGTGCCGGACAAGCCGGGCGCCTGGTTGATGGCGACCGCCAAGCGGCGCGCGCTCGACCATCTGCGCCGCGTCCGCATGCTCAGCCAGAAGCACGGCATGCTGGCGCACGATCTGGCGCAGGAGCAGCAGACCATGCCCGATTTCGATTCCGCGCTCGACGACGACATTGGCGACGAATTGCTGCGGCTGATCTTCACCGCCTGCCATCCGCGCCTGTCGCGCGAGGCCCGCGCGGCGCTGGCGCTCCGGATGATCTGCGGCCTCACCACCGAGGAGATTGCCCGCGCATTCCTGGTCGCCGAGGCGACCATCGCCCAGCGCATCGTGCGCGCCAAGCGCACGCTGTCGGACTCCGGCCTCGCCTACGAGACGCCGCGCGGCGAGGAGCTGTCGGAGCGGCTCGCCTCGGTGCTCGAGGTCGTCTATCTCATCTTCAACGAGGGCTATACCGCGGCGCGCGGCGACGAATGGCTGCGGCCGCAGCTCTGCAACGACGCGCTGCGCATGGGCCGGGTGCTGACCTCGATCGCATCGCAGGAGCCGGAGGCGCACGGGCTGCTCGCGCTGATGGAGCTCAACGCCTCGCGGATCGCGGCGCGCACCGATGCCGATGGCGAGCCGATCCTGCTGATGGACCAGAACCGCGCGCTGTGGGACCTCCTGCAGATCCGCCGCGGGCAACTGGCGCTGGCGCGCGCCTGTGAACTCGGCGGCGCCGGCGGATTCTACGCGTTGCAGGCCGCGATCGTCGCCTGCCATGCCGGTGCTGAGACGGCTGAGGCGACCGACTGGCCGCGCATCGCCGCGCTCTATGCCGATCTTGCCGCGCTGGTGCGTTCGCCAGTGATCGAGCTCAACCGCGCGGTCGCAATCGGCATGGCGGAAGGCCCACTCGCCGCGCTCGCGATCGTCGACGGCCTCGCGGATGAGCCGGCGCTGAGATCCTATCATCTGCTGCCAAGCGTGCGCGGCGACCTGCTGCAGAAACTCAGTCGTTTCGACGAAGCGCGCGCCGCATTCGAGGACGCCGCCGCGCTTGCCGGCAACACGCGCGAGCGCGATCTGCTGCTGCGTCGCGCGGCGACGGCGGCCCGCGCCGCGCGCACCACGCTAGATTGATGTTTTGATGACGCTGGGGCTGTCATCCCTCTCACAACAAATCTCGGTGGCAATGGGTCCTGGCTTGCGCCAGGACGACGCCAGTGGGTACACCCCGAGCTAATCCCTCACGCCGCGCGAATCTTGGCGAGGAAGCTGTCGACCTTGTCACGCAGCATCGCGGCCTGCGCGTTGAGCCCTTCCGCCGAGGTCCGCACCTGGCCGGCTGCGGTGCCGGTCTCGCCGGCGGCGCGGGTGACGATGCCGATATTGCCCGACACTTCGCTGGTGCCGCGCGCGGCTTCCTGGACGTTACGCGCGATCTCCCGCGTCGCCGAACCCTGCTCCTCGACCGCGGATGCGATGGCGACCGTGATCTCGTTGATGCCGCCGATCGTGCCGCCGATATGCTCGATCGCCTGCACCGCCTCGGTGGTGGCTTCCTGCATCGCCGCGACCTGGGCCGAGATTTCCTCGGTCGCCTTGGCGGTCTGGCTCGCCAGCGACTTCACCTCGCTCGCCACCACGGCAAAGCCGCGTCCGGCCTCGCCGGCGCGCGCGGCCTCGATCGTGGCGTTCAGCGCCAGCAAATTGGTCTGGCTTGCGATGTCGCTGATCAAATTGATCACATCGCCGATCTTCTGCGCGGCGGCAGACAGGCCCTGCACCGTGGTGTTGGTGCGGTTGGCCTCCTCGACGGCCTTGTGGGCGATCGCGGTCGATTGCGCGACCTGGCGGCCGATCTCGGAGACCGACGACGACAGCTCCTCGGTCGCTGCCGCCACCGTCTGCACATTGGCGGAGGCTTGCTGCGCCACCGCGGCCACCGAGGTGGCCTGCCGGCTCGCGGTGTCGGCCGCATCGGACATGCTGCTGGAGGTCGTGCGCAGTTCGACGGCTGCACCCGCCAGCGCATCGAGCGAGGCACGCACGCCGTTCTCGAAATCGTCGGCCATCCGGCCGAGCAGGCCGTGCTTGTCGGCTTCGGTGCGCTTCTTCATCGCATCCTGCTCGCCGCGCAGCCGCACCGCCTCGATCATGCTGTCCTTGAACACCTGGACCGATTGCGCCATGGCGCCGACTTCGTCGCGGCGGTCCTGCGCCGGGATCACGGTCGCGGTATCGCCGGCGGCGATCTTGCGCATCGCCGCGGTCATGCCGGTGATCGGTCGGACGATGCTGCGTCCGAGCAAGAGGCACATCGCGACCACCAGCAGCAGGGCGCCGGCGACCAGCGCGCCGATCCACTCGGCCTGGGTCCAGAAGATCGCGTCGATGTCGTCGAGATAGATGCCGCCGCCGATAGTCCAGCCATAGGGCTTGAACTCGACCGCGTAGGAGATCTTCGGCATCGGCTCGGTGCCGCCGGGCTTCTGGAAACGGTAATTCACGAAGCCGCCGCCCTGGCCGGCGAGCTCGATCTGCCGCTTGGTGAACAACACGCCGTCCGGGTCAGGCGAATTGTAGAGGTTCTGGCCCTCGACCTTGGGATTGGGATGCGACTGCACGAGGCCCTGCGAACTGAATGCGTAGAAATAGTTGCCCTGGCCGAAGCGCAGCGTGCGCAGCAGCGTCCGGCTTCGCTCGAAGGCTTCCGCGTCTGACAGCCCGGCGGCCTTCGAGGCCTGGGAGTTGAGGTCGATGGCTTGTCTGGCGAGCTGCACGACGTCCTGCAGCTTGGCCTTGCGGTCCTCGAGCAGGCTGTTGCGCAGCGTGGCCAAACCGACGCAAGCGACCGCGACGATGCCGAGCACCGCCACGCCGACCATGATCATGAGCTTGGACGAGATTCGCAGATTGCCGAGCATGGGATGCCTTCTTCCGGAACACGGCAGCCGCAGCGGGCGCCGATGATTCCGAAAGGCTTAACCGCAATTGATAAAAGCCACCCTAATGCTGATAGCCCGAGGCCGCGATCGGTGCACGCCAAGGGGCGCGGCGGCCAATGCGAACCGTCGCGTCATTCAGCAGAACTACGGAGGTTGAAGTCGCGGTCTGCGACCAAAGACTTAGAAACCGCGTATCTGATTCGCTGGCCGAGTCACGGCCGCGGCGCTAGTTGGGCGCCTTCGTCTCGGTCCCGAGATCAAGGCCAAGCCGGAGCGCGCGTTCCCGGCGTTCTTCCGCCAACAGGCTCAATTCCCGTTCGAGTGACCTTGCAACCTCCTCTTGCGCTTCCGTGGAACTGCGGCGCTGGGCGCCGCGCTGTTTGGCAGGGGAGGCAGTCACAGGGGAAACCTTGTCATCGAACTGTCACGCCGTGTCTTGGCACGGCCGGACTCGAGGCGACAATCAAAAAGAATTCAGTGGGCGCGCCGGAACGTTTTCGAGCGAAGTGGATACCGGTTCGCGCTCGGGAAACGCGCCATACCAGGAATCCAGAGCCCCGCTCCGATTTCATCGGAACGGGAAACGGCTCCAGGGAATGATCGATGTGCATCTGATTCAGATTTAGGCAGAAAATTCTCCCGGTGTTGCCTCAAATGGATCAAAAAATTCGCAGGCGTCGCGATCTCATCAATTTGGCTAAGAGAGCCGGTTCCGACGAAATCATTTCCGGATTCGCACGAAGGCGTCCTGAAACCGACAAGGTCTAACCTTAGTCGATCTTGCGAAGGACACGTGGCTGATGACACCCTGACCATGCCGGTCGCGAGGGGCGTCCGGTCAGCCACATCTTGGGGTGATGCTGGAAATGAAGAAGCCGAATGCTGTGCCTTACGTCTGGGCGGCTGCGCTGATCGCGGTCGCGATTTGGGGCGTGTCCGGCACCCCGCAGATGGCGCATACATCCGCCAACACGCATCTGGCTCGCGCGCATTAGAGCCGTTTCCGTTCCGATTGCATCGGAACGGGGCTCTAGATTCTTGTTTTGACGCGTTTTCTTCACGCGAACCGGTATCCACTTCGCTTGAAAACGCTTTAGAGCCGCGGGCGCTGCGAGCGCTGCATGTCCATCGTATAGGTGTAGCGCCCTTCGGGGTGCGTGGTGATGGTGACCTCGAACAGCTCCTCGCGCTGGCCGTAGTAGCGGCGCACCACGGTCAACGCCGGCGAGCCGGTCTTGACACCGAGCGCCTTCGCGATCGGCGCCGGCATGCCCCGCACGAAGATCTCCATCTGCGCGTGCTCGGTGACCTGGCCGTACATCTTGGTGATCTGCTCGTGCACCGGGGTGCGGCCGTGGTCGGTTCGCTTCACGACATCGGCGAATTTGCGCAGCACGTAGATCTCGGTCCAGCCGAGCGGCGCGGCGAACTGGTCGGAGCGGCGGACCGCCTCGATCAGGAACCAGCTCTTGCCGGGTTCGCATTTCAAGTGCGCTGCGAGCTTGCGGTCGGCGACGATGTCGCCGCTGCTTACAACGTCGCGATAGGTTTCGTTGGAATAGCGCAGCCACTCGCCGAGCGATTTGACGCTGTGGGTGAACAGCACCGGCGGCTCGGCGGCGATCACCACCGAGCCGAGGCCGGCACGGCGCACGATCAGGCCCTGCTCGATCAGGATGCGCAGCGCCTCGCGCACGGTCTGGCGGCTCGCCTTGTAGCTCGCCATCAGCTCGGTTTCGGTCGGCAGCAGATTACCGACCGCGTAGGTCTCGAGCCGGATGTCCTTCTGCAGCCTGGCGGCGATGTCGCGGTAGCGGGACGATCTGGCCTTGCCCGGAGTATCAGCCATGAGAATTCACTGGCATGCCACCGGATGTCCCGTTTGCATCGACTGCAGCGCCGCCTCGAAGGCGGCCAAGGTTGCCAGCACGTCCGCTTCCGGCACCGGGAATGGCTGTCTGCCCTCGACCGCGTCGGCAAAGGCCGACAGTTCCGCCGCGAGCGCGTCGCATGCCGGATAGCGCGTCATCGCGGGCAGCGCGCCGGACTTGCGCAGCACCATGGTCACCTCGTCGAGCACCTCAGCCGATCCCTTCGTCCCGAACACATGCACCCGCCAATAGAACGGTGTTGCGCGCACCGTCGCAAGGGTTGCACTGACGCCATTCACAAATTCAATTGCGAGTATTGCGGTATCGAGTGGCGGCGGGCCGGCCTCGCGTGCATTCAACCGGGCATAGACCTGGCGCGCCGGACCGAGCAGGCTGACGAAGCCGTCGAGTACATGCAGGCCGGCGCCGGTCAGCCCGCCGCCCGGCGATTCCTCGGGCGACAGCCGCCATCCCTGGGTAATGCCTTGGGAGTTCTCGTTGCTGTTGTGGCCCTCGACATGCAGGATGGTGCCGAGTTCGCCGCTTGCGACGATCGCGCGCAGCGCCCGCATCGCAGGCCAGAATCGCCTGTTGTGCCCGACCGCAAGCACCACGCCGGCCTTGCGGCAGGCCGCGAACATCTCGGCAGCATCGTCGCGCCTGAGCGCGAGCGGCTTCTCGCAGAATACCTGCTTGCCGGAAGCGGCCGCCGCGATCACCTGAGCCTTGTGCAGCGAATGCGGCGTTGCCAGCAGCACGGCGTCGATATCGCGGTCGGCGAGGACGGCGTCCAGGGACGTCGCGGGGCTGAGGCCATGCGCCGCGCAAAAATCCTCGGCGTGCGCGATGTCGGGTTCCACCGCGCTCGTAATCCTCAGCCGCGGCTCGTGGTGCGCCGCCTCGACCAGCGCACGGCCCCAGCGTCCGAGGCCTGCGATCGCACAGTTGATCATCCACGTCCCCCGCTTTGGCCGCGCTTGGCACGGATGGCCTCGATCACGGCGGCGCTGTCGCTGTCTGGGCCTTCCAGCGCGATCGCCGCGCGCAGCAAGTCAGTCTGTGTCGCCGTCATCGGTAAAGACAAGCCGTGCAGATCGGCCTCGCGCAGGATCAATTCGGCATCCTTCAGGGTCTGCGTGATGTGCGATTGCGGCGAAAAATCCCGCGCCAGCATCCTCTCGCCCTTGCTGTCCATCACGGCGGAATATGCCGCCGATTGTCGTGCAGTCGCAAGAAAGGTTGCGCCGTCGAGGCCGAGGCTTTCGGCAAAGACGATGCCTTCGGCCAACGCGGCGCGGTTGTTCTGCAGGATCAAATTGATCGCAAGCTTGGTGCGGCTGGCGTTGCCGATCGCGCCGACATCGATCCGCTGCGGACACAGGATGTCGAGCGTCCCCGCGGCTGTTGCGATGATGTAGGCGTCGCCGGCGACCAGTGCCGTTGCGGTTCCGGCGCGCACTTCCGCACTGGTGCCCGAGATCGGTGCCTCGACAAAGGCGAGGTGCGACCGGGCGGCGAATTCGGCGATGTCCGCGATCTCGCCGGGCGCGCAGGTCGTGGTGCAGATCACCAGCGGCGGCGGCTTCGCGTTCGCAATATCGGGCAGCAAGGCCTTGACCTCGGCGCTGTCATACACCGCGATGACGATGATGCGGCATCGCGCCGCGACGTCAGCCGCGAAAGCCGCGAATTCGGCGCCGCTGGCTTTCAACGCGTCGTTCTTGGCCGCATCGATATCGAAGCCGATCACCGCCACTCCGGCGTCAACCAGGCGCGCGGACAGCGCTGATCCCATCAACCCCAGGCCAATCATTCCGATCGGTGTCTTGTGGTCCATGGCGCGGCCTCGCCAGTCCCGTTTACTGCGGCTCGATGCCGGCCGCCTTCACCTCCGCCGACCAGCGCACGACCTCGCTCTTGACGAAGGCGCCGAACTCGGCCGGTGCCAGCGGCGCCACGATCACCCCGACGTCGGCAAACGTCGCGCGGGTCTTCGGCATCGAGAGGTATTTCGCGCACTCGGCATAGATCTTGTTGACGATCGGTTCCGGCGTGCCGGCCGGCGCAAACAGCCCGTACCAGATCGTGGCCTCGAAGCCGGGCAGCGCTTCCGACAGCGCCGGCAGGTTGGGGAGCAGCTCGTTGCGGGTCGCCGAGGTCACGCCGATGCCGCGCAGCGTGCCACCCTGAATCTGCGGGATCGCGACCGAGAAGTCGCCGAAGGTCAGGTCGATCACGCCGGCCATCACGTCGGTCATCGCCTGCGGCACGCCGCGATAGGATGCGGCGACCAACGATACCCCGCCGCGCGACTGCAATTGCGCGACCGAGATCTGCGACGCGCCCGAACCGTAACCCGCGGTCAGGTTGGGATGCGCCTTGGCGTAATCGAGGAACTGCGGCAGGTCCTTGGCGGTAGATGCCGGGTTGACCAGCAGCACCATCGCCGTTGTGGTGGTGCGGATGACCGGTGCGAAATCCTTCACCGGGTCATAGGGCAGCTTCTTGAACGTCGCGACGTTGCTGGCCTGGGTGGTGTTGGTGCCCATCAGCAGCGTGTAGCCGTCGGGCGCGCTGCGCGCGACTTCCAGGGCGCCGATGCTGCCGAGTGCGCCGGCGCGGTTCTCGACCACCACGGTCTGGCCGAACGCGTCCTGCAGATGCTGGGCGACCAGCCGCGCGACGTTGTCGGGACCGGCGCCGGGCGGGAAGGGCACGATGATCTTGATCGGCCGCTGCGGGAAATCGTCGGCTGCGGCGGGCAGCGTGGCGAGGCCGCAAAGCAACAGGGCGACAAGCAAGCCCAGGCGCAACCTCATCCCGATCCCTCCCTTGGTCATTTCGGCCAAGTTTATACGGACAAATGGATCGACGACGCAAGTCGGCTATCGTCATGCACATTGAGGTCGGTGGAATTTGTCCGTATAAATGTTCGAAACAAGGAGCCAGATACCAGATGGTGGATGTCAGCGATCTCCACGCGCGCGGCCTGCGCCGGCGCCAGAAGATGTTCGGCGAGGCCGATGTTGCCAAGCGGATGGCGGCCACGGGCGATTTCGGTGCGCCATTGCAGAACATCATCAACGCCTATGTCTATGGCGATGTCTGGGAGCGCAGCGGCCTCTCCGACCAGATCCGCAGCCTCGTCATGCTCGGCATCACTGCGGCGAGCAGCAAGCCAGCCGAGTTCAAGGTGCATGCCAAGGGCGCGATGGCCAATGGCTGCACCGCCGCGCAGGTGCAGGACGTGCTGCTGCTGGTTGCGATGTATTGCGGCGTTCCGGCCGCGATTGAAACCAGCAAGATCGCGGCGGAAGTGTTCGGCGAGGTGCCAGCGGAGGGGTAGGGCATCCGCGTTGGGCGTGATAGGGACGTTGCCGAGTTGTGACCGGCAACAGGATACGCTCATGTCCGCCTTCCCGACCTCGACCACCGTTCTCGATTCCGTGCTGTTCCGCGACGCCTTCGGCACGCGCGAGATGCGCGAAGTATTCTCCGACCTGCGGCTGATATCGCGCTATGCCGAAGTTGAGGTCGCGCTGGCAAAGGCCGAAGCCCGCTGTGGCGTCATTCCGGCCGAGGCCGCCGAGGAAATCGCAAAACGCACCGACGTCGCCGCGCTCGATTTCGATCTGCTGCGGCAGGAAACCGACAATGTCGGCTATCCGATCCTGCCGCTGGTGCATCAGATGGTGAAGCAATGCGGCGACGCCGGCCGCTACGTCCACTGGGGCGCCACCACGCAGGACATCATGGACACCGCCGTGGTGCTGCAGCTGCGCGACGGCCTCAAGATCATCGAAGACGACATCGCGGCGTTACGCGGCATCCTTGCCGATCTCGCCAAGCGTCATCGCGACACACCGATGGCGGGGCGCACCCATCTGCAGCAGGCGCTGCCGGTGACCTTCGGCTACAAGGTTGCGATCTGGCTTGCGATGTTCGACCGCCACGCCGAACGGCTGGCCGAGCTCAAGCCGCGGGTGCTGGTCGGCCAGTTCGCCGGTGCCGCCGGCACGCTGGCCTCGCTCGGCGACAAGGGATTCGAGGTGCAGCAGGCGCTGTGCGAGGAGCTTGGCCTCGGCGTTCCCGTCTCGACCTGGCATGTCGCGCGTGACGGGTTCGCGGAAGCAGTGAACTTCCTCGCGCTGGTCACGGGATCGCTCGGCAAGATCGCGCTCGACATCATGATCATGGCGTCGACCGAATTTGCCGAAGTCTATGAGCCGTTCGTGAAGGGCCGCGGGGCGTCGTCGACCATGCCGCAGAAGCGCAACCCGATCTCGGCGGAATTGATGTTGGCTGCCTCCAAGGCGGTGCGCCAGCATGCCGGCCTGATGCTCGACGCAATGGTGCAGGATTTCGAACGCGCCACCGGCCCGTGGCATGCCGAATGGATGGCGATCCCGGAGAGTTTTGTGCTGAGCGCGGGCGCGCTGCATCAGGCGAAATTCGCGCTGGGCGGCCTCATCGTCGATGAGAAGAGAATGGCCGTCAATCTCGACATCAGCCGCGGGCTGATCGTCGCCGAAGCCGTGATGATGGGCCTTGCTCCGGCGATCGGCCGGCAGGAGGCGCATGACGTCGTCTACGACGCCTGCCGCGTCGCCAATGATAAGGGCCTGACGCTGGCCGAGGCGCTGGCGGCGGATGCGCGCGTGGCTGATCGAATCGATCGTGCGACGATCGACCGGCTCACCGCGCCGAAGAATTATCTCGGGCTCGCGCCTCAAATGGTCGATCGGGTGCTGGCGTCAGTAAAGCGGTAAATTCGGGCCGTCCGCTCGCCTTGGCGTGATCGGCGGTGACAGCGGGAACCTTGCGAATAAGGATCGAATTGGACTACGAATCGTCAACCTCAACCGACATCGCTGGATGCTTCATGACCGCACATCAACGCAATCTTTCCGCCTCGATCGATCCCGTGAAACTCGATCGGCTCGCCGAAGTCGCGGTGAAGGTCGGATTGGGGCTGCAGCCGGGGCAGGATCTGCTGCTGACCGCGCCCGCGGTGGCGATGCCGCTGGTGCGGCGGATTGCCGAGCATGCCTACAAGGCCGGCGCCGGTCTGGTGACCCCGTTCTATTCGGATGAAGAGGTCACGCTGGCACGTTATCGTTACGCCAATGATGCGAGCTTCGATCGCGCGGCGAACTGGCTCTACGAGGGGATGGCGAAGGCTTTCGGCGCCAACACGGCGCGGCTTGCGATCGTCGGCGACAATCCGATGCTGCTGTCGGGTGAAGACCCGACCAAGGTCGCGCGCGCCAGCAAGGCCAATTCGATCGCTTACCAGCCGGCGCTGGAGAAGATCGTCACGTTCGAAACCAATTGGAACATCATCGCCTATCCGAGCGCGTCATGGGCGAAGCAGGTGTTTCCAGACGATGGCGAGGATGTCGCGGTTGCCAAGCTCGCGGACGCGATCTTCGCCGCCTCGCGGGTCGACCAGGACGGCGCCGTCGCCGCCTGGGACAAGCACAATGCCAAACTGCGCGAGCGCACCGAATGGCTGAACGGCCAGCGCTTCCACGCGCTGAAATATTCCGGCCCCGGAATGGATCTGACCATCGGGCTCGCCGACGGTCATGAATGGGAAGGCGGCGCGTCGACCGCCAAAAATGGAATCGTCTGCAATGCAAATATCCCGACCGAGGAGGTCTTCACCACGCCGCATTGCCGGCGCGTCAGCGGCCATGTCGTCAGCTCGAAGCCGCTGTCGTACCAGGGGACCTTGATCGACAATATTTCCGTCATATTCGAGGACGGCCGGATCGTCGAGGCAAAAGCCTCGCGCGGCGAGGAGGTGTTGAACAAGGTGCTCGACACCGACGAGGGCGCGCGCCGGCTTGGTGAGGTCGCGCTGGTGCCGCACTCCTCGCCGATCTCCAAGAGCGGGCTGCTGTTCTTCAACACGCTGTTCGACGAGAACGCTGCCTCGCACATTGCGCTCGGCCAGTGCTACTCAAAGTGCTTCGTCAACGGCGACAGGCTGACCCCGCAGCAGATCGCCGAGCAAGGCGGCAACAAGAGCCTGATCCATATCGACTGGATGATCGGCTCCGCACATACCGACATCGACGGCATCCATGCCGACGGCCGCAGCGTGCCGGTGTTCCGGAAGGGCGAATGGGCGTAAGCGTTAGTGAAAGCGCCGGTTACGCGAGGCGATCAATCCGCCCCGCGTGGCGCTGAAGCGGCAGGTTTCATGCTGCGGGCGGAAGCCGAGCCGGCGATAGATCTTCAGACCGGCTGGATTGCGGCTCGAGACGTTCAGCCAGCAGGGATGCTCGACGGAAACGTCGTGGGCGGTCAGCACATGGTAAATCAGCACCTGGCCGAGCCCGCGCCCCTGCCGCTCGGGATCGACGGCGGCCGACTCGATCCACATCGAATTCTGCTCCGGCTCGGTCAGGCAGAAGCCCGACGCCTGTCCCTCCTCCGAGGCGATCCAGACTTCGCTGTCCGTCAGCACCTGCGCCATCTCCTCCGGCGAATACAGGCGGAACGCGGCGTCGGAGGCAAAGGCCGCATTGTGGATGCGCGCGACCTCGGCCGCGCAGGTCGTTACGTCGCTGACCCGCTCGATGGTGGCACGGGCGGCTGCAAGTGTGCGGGCCGGCTGCAGCGGCTCGACGCACTTCATTCCGATCTCGGATTCGATATGTACAAAGCCGAACGCCGACACGAAGGCCATTCCGGCCGGCCAGTCGGGGCTGACCTTCGTCTGCACGGCCAGATCGGCATCGGTGTCGATCGCCAGCACGTCATTGAACAGCGCAAGCCCGATCCGGCGGCGCCGCGCCTCGGGCGCCACGACGATCTTGAGGAACCGGGAATGGTGCGGGCCCTGATCGCGCAACGAGGATTCGGCGAGGCCAATGATCCGGCCACTCCGCTCGGCGACGCGAAAGTCGCGCCCGCCGCGGTTCTGCGGCAGCTTCAGGAACTGGTTCCATTGCGGCAGCGTGACCGGACCGAGCCGCGGTTCGACCGCGCCCGCCCTGGCGTAAAGTACGACAACCGCTTCCGCATCAGCCTCTTGAAGCGGCCGGATGGTGATGCCGTCATCCATGAGTCGCAAGATTACCCGATATCGAGCCGATAAACATCCTGTGCCGTCTTCGAAAATAACGCGATCTTCTCGACTTCGCTATATTGTGAAGCTAGCCGTTTGAACGCGTTGAAGATCACTTGATAGCTGCATTGACCCTTGTCAGGTGGGAAGTTGCTTTCGAACATGCAACGGGTGGGGCCGAAAGCCTCGATGCAGGTTTCGACATAAGGCCGCCAGGCGGCGGCAAGTTCCTCCGACGATGGCGGCTTCGGCCGGAGGTGGAAATCGTAGCCGAGCAGGCACATCGCCAGACCGCCGAGCTTGACGACAACATTTGGACATCTGGCTATCTCCTGGATCGAAGCCTTCCAGACCGGGAAGGTCTCGTCGCGCTTGCCGGCGAACCGGCCGGTGCCGACCGGGCCGCCACAATGGTCGAGTACGATCCGGGTATCGGGGAAGGCACGGGCGAGGTCGGTGAGCTCGCCGATCTGCGGGTGGAACAGCCAAGCGTCGAAGCTCAGGCCGAGCGGCGCCAGGCAAGCAAAGCCCTTGCGGAAGGTGGGATCCAGCAAGATCCCCTTCGGCCGGTTCGCATACATGTGGGCCACATTGGGGTCCTCGTCCCAGGCCGAGGAGTGGCGAATCCCGCGGAACCGGCCGTTGCCGGCTGATATCTCCGCCTCCAGCACGGCCTTGGCGTGGTCGCCGATCAGCAGATTGACGTGGCTGACGATGCCGGCGCAGATCGCAGTCTTGCCGTAGCCCCCGCTCGCCGCCATCGCGGCGACGCCGTTGGCGAATTCGACCTCGCCGACCGGGCGAAACGCCTCCGGGCCGTCGGCGCGATACATCGACCGGCAATCGACATAGACGGTCGCGACGATGTTGTGGCCGGAGGCGATGTCGTCACGCATTTCCTCGATCAGATAGCGCAATCCGCCGCGGTCCCAGAGATGATGATGCGGGTCGACGATCGGCCTGATAGGATCGATGATCTCCTCGGTATATTGAGCGAGCCAGTCTTCACGCGGATTGGCGAAAAGCCCGCTCGCGGACGCGGGCAGAGTGCTGGCCATGGATGATGCTCCCTGTTCTTGCTCTTGTCGGCCGCCGATCCGATGCCGGCTCGGCGGAGGATAGCGAGGCGCGCATCAATGCGTCAAATGCGCGCCGGCCCTCGCGCCTCCTTTCGTGTCACCATCCAGGCCACGCCGGCGCCTGCGAACTGAACCAGGCTCCCTGCAGTCATCGACACCAACAGCCCGTCCTGACCACCGCCGGTTGCGGCGTAACACGCGCCGAGGATCGCAACCCCGATCGTTGCACCACTGATGCGGGCCACGTTGATGAGCGCCGCTGCCGTGCCGGCGCGCGCGGCGCTGACGTGGCCGACGGCCATCGCCGAGAGCGGTCCCGACCCGAGGCCGAGACCGAGGCCGGTCACGGCCAATCCGAGTTCGGCGAGAGTGAGGTTCGGTTGCAGGCCGCCGAGACCGATCAACAAGAGGCCAATACCCATCAACGTCACGCCGCCTGATGTGACCACGCGGATACCGAGCTTCTCCGACAGCGTGCCTGACAGTGGCGAGACCAGAACGAACACCAGCGACATCGGCAGCAGGGCTGCGGCGCTTGCGGCAGCGTCAAGTCGTCCGCTCGTCTGCCACGCCAGCGGCAGCACGAAGACCATCCCGTATCCACCAAACGTCATGCCCATGGTGGCGACCATGGCGCCACGGAACTGGCGGACCATGAAGATGTCAGGCGACACCAGCGCCTCGGAGCCCTTCTTCCGCTCAACCACGATGAACAGCGCCGCCGACAGCACGGCAACGATCAGGGCCGCGGTCATTGCGCGAGGCGCCGATTGCGCGCTGATAGCGGCATAAGTGAAGCTCCCAAGCGCCAGCGCGCCGAGGACCTGCGCTGCGCTGTCGAACGGGCGCCGCCGTGGATCCGATGATTCCGGGATCGCGTATCCGGCCATGATCAGGGCCAGCAGGCCGAACGGCACGACGACCAGGAAGATGCTGCGCCAGCCGAACCACGGAATCAGCATCCCGCCGAGACTCGGCCCCAGCGCCATGGCGACGCCGTTGCATGCGGCCCAGACGCCGAGTGCGCGTGCGCGCTCGCTCGGTTGATCCCAGACCACCCGAATGATCGCAAGCGAGGCCGGAATCATCAGCGCGCCACCGACGCCAGTGAGCGCGCGCCCGCAGATCAACACCAGCGCGGTCGGCGCAGCCGCGCATATCAACGATGCGAAGGTGAAGATCAGCGCGCCGGCCATCAGGATCCGGCGTCTGCCATAGATGTCGGCGAGCATCCCGCCCGTCAGCAGCGACACCGCATAGACCAGATTGTAGCTGTCCACGATCCATTGCAATTCGTCGACACCAGCGTCGAAATGATCGCCGATCGCGCGCGCGCCGAGATTGACGATGAATGTATCGAGATGCGCGATCATGACGGTCAGGCAGAGCGTCAGCAGCGTGAGCCGATGCGATGCGCGCATGGCAAAGGGTTTACGCCGAAGCATATCGTCCATGGCATATCCGATTATGTGTATTGAGCTAGGCGCTCAGGCCTTTGGTCGCGGACCGCTTGGCGCGGGCGCGCTGCTGCGGCGAGACCGTCGGCCGCGTGCCTCCTGCGACCCATTCGTCGTAGAATTCGATCTTGGCGTCGACCAGCGTAAGCGCCTCGGTCCATTTGGCGATCATGGCCTGGACGCGCAGCTGGTGTTGGGCGAGCAGCGCGCGGCGCTTGCGCAAGGTCGCGCTGCCCTGTTTCACCAGCGCGGTGTATTCCCGCAATTGCTTGATCGACATGCCGGTCAGGCGCAGCCGTTCCATCAGGTCGAGCCATCCGATATGATAGTCGCTGTAGACCCTGCGGCGGCCGCGGTCTCTGGTAACGCCGGGCATCAGGCCCTGCGCCTCGTACCAGCGGATGGTGTGCACGCTCCGCCCGGAGCAGCGCGCGATGTCGCCGATGTGGAGCGCGCTCGGCATCGCCTGCGGGGGTGTTCGGGCGTCCATCACAGATAGACCGCCTTCATCGCACCGGCCGGATAGCGCTCACCTGCCACCGCGCCAGGCGGGATCGCCGCCGACATCCGCGCGAGATCGTCAGGCGAAAGCGTCACATTGAGTGCGCCGATATTCTCGTCCAGCCGTCCGCGCTGCTTGGTGCCGGGGATCGGCACGATGTCCTCTCCCTGCGCCAGCAGCCAGGCGAGCACGAGCTGCGATGGCGTGCAGCCTTTCTCGCGCGCGATCGCCTCGATGCGGCCGACCAGATCGCGGTTGCGGGCAAAATTGTCTCCGGCAAAGCGCGGATGGTCGCCGCGGCGATCGCCTGCGACATCGGCCAGCGACTGGATCTGCCCGGTCAGGAAGCCGCGGCCGAGCGGCGAATAGGCGACGAAGGCGATGCCGAGCGCACGTGTCGTCTGCAGCGTCTCTTCGGCCTCGCTGCGGTAGAGCAGGGAGTATTCGGTTTGCACTGCGGCCAGTGGATGCACCTTGTGCGCGCGGCGGATGGTTTCGGGACGGGCCTCGCAGAGGCCGAGATAGCGCAGCTTGCCTTGCTCGACGAGGCGCGCCATTGCGCCGACCGTGTCCTCGATCGGCACGTTCGGATCGATGCGGTGCTGGTAGTAGAGGTCGATAGTGTCGATGCCGAGCCGCTTCAGGCTCGCCTCGCAGGCCTGTTGGACATAGGCCGGCCTGCCGTCCACGCCCTGTCCGGTGGATGTCTTCACCTGGCCGAACTTGGTGGCGATCACGACGTGATCGCGCAAGCCCTTCAGCGAGCGGCCCAGCAGTTCCTCATTGTGGCCCCAGCCATACAGGTCGGCGCTGTCGAGGAAGTCGATACCTTGATCGATGGCAAAGCGGATGAAGTCGGGCGTCGCCGTATCGTCACTGGCGCCATAGACGCCTGATAGCGACATGCAGCCGAGTCCGATTGCGGAGACCTGCGGGCCGTCATTGCCGAGCTTGCGGTGTGGGAGCTTGCTGGTGGTCGTCATGGGATTGGTCCTCGTTACGGGTGGTCGCCGGACAGCCCAAATGAACATGCTAGAGCATACTCTAGGTCAAGCGCGAAAACGGCCCGCTGACGAAATCGTGTCAGGGCAGGCGCAGCGCGCCTCAGACGCCGTCGAGGATAATCACGGTCGGCGTTGCCGGCAGCGTATCCCGCGAGATCCTCAGTGTGCGCTCGCCGCGGCGGTCGATCTCGAACTGCTGGCCGATCAGGCGCATGAATTCGTCGAGCGGGGTGGCGAAGCGGTGCATCGGCAGCACCACGGACGCACGCAGCCGCTTGGTGATTTCGGAGACGCCGTCGAGCGACATCGTATAGGTGCCGTCGATCGGCACCATCACGATGTCGAGCCGGCCGATCGCCGCGAACTGGCTGTCGTCGAGCTTGACGTGGAGGTGGCCGAGGTGGCCGATGCAGAGGCCGGCGACCTCGAAGATGAAGATCGAGTTGCCGTCCTTGATCATCTCGCCGCCGTTACCTTCGCCCCAATAGCGGCGGATATCGGTGGTGACGTTGCGGATATAGACGTCGCCAATGCGCTCCGCGTAATGCGCGGCCTGCCCGTTCTCGCCCCAGCCATGCAGCACGTGGGCAATCCCGGGATCGGGGAACAGCGTGTAATGCGTCGAGTGCGCCCGGTTCATGGTGACCACGTCGGGCAGCCGTCCGATCTGGTAGGCGCCGTTGTAATCGGTCGCGATCCGGATGCCGCCCGGCGTGTCGATATAATAGGTCGAATGGCCGGCATAGGTGAGCGCGACCTCGTCGGCCTTTGCTGCCACGCGTCGGAGGCTGACCGGCGTCGCCCGCGGCGGCGCATTAGCCATTGCCAGACACTCGCTGCGCTGGGCGTCCTGCGCTACGGCGTGCGTGGCGAAGACACCGAACAGGGCAAGTGCGGCGAGCAATCTCATCATGGTATGTTCCGTCCGTAGCGAGACTATCGCGGAATTGGCCTGCCGTCATGATGACGCCGACGCATCGCTCCATGGCGTGGACCGCAATGCGATCCAGGCGATTAATCCGGCGGGAGGCGCTACCATGCCGCGCAAGCCATCGAGATCCGGGAGACCATCGTGACCAACAAAGCCTCCGCCTCACGCGCGCCTTCGACGAGGCGGCTGGAGCCGCTGCGTCACGTCGATGCCGGCGTGCTCAACATCGCCTACTACGAGGCCGGTCCCGCCGACGGCCCGGTAGCGATGCTCATGCATGGCTTTCCCTATGACATCCATTCCTATGTGGACGTCGTGCCCTTGCTGGCGGCGCAGGGGTGCCGTGTTATCGTGCCTTATCTGCGCGGCTACGGGCCGACGACATTCCGCGACCAGGCGACGCCGCGCTCGGGCGAGCAGGCCGCCATCGGTGCCGATATGATGGCGCTGATGGATGCCCTTGGCATTAGGCGCGCGGTGTTCGCGGGCTACGATTGGGGTGGCCGGGCCGCTTCGATCGGGGCAGCGCTCTGGCCGGAACGCTGCATCGGGCTCGTCTGCACCAACGGTTACATGATCCAGGATATCGGGCATGCGATGGCGCCGGCGCGGCCGGAGCGCGAGGTGCCGCTCTGGTATCAATATTACTTTCAGATCGAGCGCGGGCGCGCCGGGCTCGCCGCCAACCGGCACGGCATCGCCAAATTATTGTGGTCGCAATGGTCGCCGAGGTGGCAATTCGACGACGCCTGCTTCGAACGTACCGCGGTCGCGTTTGACAACCCCGACTATGTCGATGTGGTGATCCACAGCTATCGCCACCGTTTCGGCCTCGCCAACGGTGATCCGCAATATGCAGAGGTGCAGCGAAAGCTCGCCACACTGCCGGTCATTGCGGTCCCCACCATCACGCTCGACGGTGCCGAGGACGGCGTCACGGCCGCCACCGACGGCAGCGCCAGCGCGGCGAAGTACAGCGCTCGCCAAGCTTATCGGGTGGTTCCGCACGCCGGCCACAATTTACCGCAGGAAGAGCCGGAAGCTTTTGCTGCGGCGGTGATGGAACTGATCAAGGCTTGAGGTGATGCCGGACTCTGTCGATCGCAAGCGTCGCCTGATCGTTGCCGCGGCCTTGTCGGGCCTGGCCGGCAAGGCGTTTGCGCAAGGCTCACCCGAAAAGTCCGCCCGCGCAGCGTCGTCGGCACCGCTTGAGCCGCTCCGTCGTGTCGACGCCGGGGTCCTGAATGTCGCCTTTCACGAAGCCGGTCCCGCGGATGGACCTCCCGTGATCCTGCTGCATGGATTTCCCTACGACATCCACTCCTTCGTCGATGTCGCGCCGCAACTGGCCTCACAGCGGTGCCGCGTCATTGTTCCCTATCTGCGGGGCTTCGGCGACACGCGCTTTCGCGATGCCTCCACGTTGCGCTCAGGCGAGCAGGCGGCACTCGGCGCCGACGTGATCGCGCTGCTGGAAGCGCTTGGGATCAGGCGGGCCGTATTGGCGGGGCACAATTGGGGTGGCCGCGCGGCGTGCGTCGCGGCGGCGTTATGGCCGGAGCGTTGCGTGGGTCTCGTGACCGTGAACAGCTATCTGATCCAGGACCTGTCGCGGGCGATGACGCCGATCGAGCCGAGCTACGAGGTCGCGCTCTGGTACGAATACTACTTTCAGATCGAGCGCGGCCGTGCCGGCCTTGCCGCCAACCGCCGCGAGATCGCGCGGATCCTGTGGGAGGACTGGTCGCCCGACTGGGATTTTGATGACGAAACCTTCGATCGCAGCGCCGCGGCGCACGACAATCCTGACTATGTCGCCGTGGTGATCCACAGCTACCGCCATCGCTTCGGTCTTGCCCAAGGCGATCCGCAATATGCCGACCTGCAGCGGCGGCTGGCCGCGATGCCTGCGATATCAGTGCCGGCGGTCACGCTGGATGGCGATTCCGACGGCGTGCTTCCGGCCAGCGACGGCCGCGCCAGCGCGTCGAAATTCACCGGCCGCCGCATCCATCACATCGTGCCGGGCGTCGGACACAACGTGCCGCAGGAAGCACCGGAGGTTCTTGTCGCGGCGGTGATGGAGGTGATGAAAGGGTAGGGCGGATTTACGTCCGTTTCGGGCTGATCTTCCATGCTGCGAACAGGATCGCCGCCGTCAACACGCCGCTGACGATGGCGGCAACGGGAATCGTCAGCGCCAGCGCCGATGTCGCGGCCCAGCCGATCGAGCAGAAGGCCTCCGCGAACGTCGCGACGCGCGACGAGGTCTGGCGCCGGCGGAACTGGCTGCGCTTCGCCTGTGCACGGAACCAGAGCTGGATCGCGGCGGCGGACGCGGTCGCAACGAGCACCGCGATCGCGGTCACCGCGGCCTGCAATGGCGAGGCGAACGCCAGCGCGACCACCAGCGGCGTGAAAACGGCGGCGATCGCGATCAACACCACCTCGATCTTGGTCCGGATGACGCGCGACGGTGGCAGCGGCGCGGTTGCCACCAGATCGGCGGCATCCTCGCCCGAGATCGTCAGCCAGGCGAGGCCGCCAGCCAACTGGCCCGCGGCCATCACGATCACGGGCGTGATCAGGACGATCGCGGTCGAACTATCGGAAAAGCTCCGCCACAGCATCAGCGCCGGCGGCACCAGATACAGCATCTGCATCAGGCTCTGCGACAGCAGCCAGGGATCGCGGCGCAGCAGCAAGAATTCCTTCCAGCGCAGCGCCTGTTGCCGCGAGCCTGATCGGAAAGCATGGGCGCGCCCGCGGGTCGCCGCAGCCGGATTGGCCGCGACGCTCACGACCGTGTCGGCGAACCGCGGCGCGAATGCGGCCATGACCACGCCGAGCATCATGAGCCCACCAGCGACCAGCAGCATCATCACTTCGATGTCGCCCAGCGCGGCGCGTGCGGGCCACCAGACGATGCTGTCGATGGCGGGAGCCAGGCGCGCAGCGGTGTCCGAGGTCAGCACGGCGAAGCGCGACAGGGTACCGTAAGACAGGATCGCAACGATCTGCAGCGCGATCACAAAGCCCGCGCCGATGATGGCGGAGACGATCTGCGCGACAAGACGCGTCCGGCTCGGCCCGATCAGGCTGAACAGGAACACGGTGATGGCGATCGCGGCCGCCGCGCCAGACAGGCCGATCGCGACCACAACACCGAAACCGGCGAGCCAGCGCGGCCCGCCGAGGATCACCAGCACGTCGATGAACGGCGTCGACAGCAACAGCGCCATAGAGGTCACCGACAGCGCAATCGCGGCAATGCGGACCGAAAAGATATTGGTGAGTTGCACCGGCGACGACATGATCAGGTCGAGATCGGCGCGGGCATAGAACACGCGCGTCACGGATTCGATCGCCTGTGAGAGGATCAGGGCCCAGGACAGGAAGATCGTCGCGGTCAACACGATCAGCGATGACGGATCGAGCGGGAACCGGAGATCGGCGAAGCGGCCGACCACGGCATAGGCCGGCAGATGCATGATCGCGGCGAAGATCAGCAGCCCGATCACGGCGCGGTTGCGGCGGCGCCGGCCGCCGGTCATCATCGCCAGCCATTCGCGCCAGGCCAGGCGGAACTCGTGGCGGGCGAACCAGGAGAGATGCGCGACCGAGTTCACGCGGCAGCCGCTTCGGTGTCGACCAGCGCGATGAACATGTCCTCGAGGCTGGTGTCGTTGCGGCCGTTTTGCTGGCGCAGTTCGGCCAGCGTGCCTTCGGCGATCAGTTTTCCAGCTGCGATCACGCCGATTCGGTCGGCCATGCGCTCGGCGACTTCGAGAATATGTGTGGTCATGATGACGGTGCAGCCCGCGCGCACGCGCTCCTGCAGCAGTCCCTTGACGTGGCGCGCCGACAGCGCGTCGAGGCCAGTCAGGGGTTCGTCGAGAATGATCAGGCGGGGATCGTGAACCAGCGCGCCGGCGAGCGCCACCTTCTGGCGCATGCCCTTGGAAAATCCCTCGCAGCGCTCGTTGAGATGCGGCTCGAGCCCGAGCGACAACAGCAGGTCGTGCGCCGACGTCTCAGAGACCTTGGGATCGACGCCCCACAGGCCGGCGACGAATTCGAGATACTCCAGCGGCGTCAGCTTGTCGTAGATCATCGGTTCGTCCGACACCCAGGCCACCACCTGCTTGGCGGCAACCGGATCGCGGAGCGCATCGATGCCGAAGACCGAAACCGAGCCGGCATCGGGCCGCAGCAGGCCTGCTACCATGCGCAGCGTCGTGGTCTTGCCGGCACCGTTCGGCCCGAGCAACGCGTAATACTCGCCGACATGGACAGTGAGATCGAGCGCGTCGACCGCCGGGCGGTCAAAACGCTTCGTTAACCCTCGCACCTCGAGTGCGGATCGTTCTGAAGTCATGATGTCGTGGCGATCCCAGATTTCACTCTTCGGTTGCGCACAGTGGGGCAAAACCGTTTCGGTGCGGTGAATCGTGTCAGGCAAATCGAAAGCGATATCCGTATTAGTCCGTGCTGCGGCATTTCTTCGCAATTGTGATAACGCCCGGCAACCAGCGCTTTGTTGACAGCGATTGGGCCTTTGGGCTCAATTGGAACCGGACATAGGCGGCTTTCAGCGTTTCCGGCACAAGGGCGCGAAGGCGGGATGCACCAAGGCGGTCGGCACGAGCCGCCGGTGCATCGGGAGGGAACGATGCTGGACTTTGTTCAGCAGCTCGTCAGCGGCGTTGCGCTTGGCTGCGTTTACGGCCTGATCGCGCTTGGTTTTGTGCTGGTCTACAAGGCAACCGAGGTCGTCAATTTCGCCCAGGGCGACCTGATGATGCTGGGCGGCTTCTTCGCCTTCACCTTCATCGGCATCCTCGGGCTGAATTACTGGGTCGGCTTTGCCGGCGCCGTCATATGCATGGCGCTGTTCGGGATGCTGGCCGAGCGGCTGGTGGTGCGGCCGATCCTTGGCTATCCGCAGTTTTCCATCATCATGGCGACCATCGGGCTCGGCTATTTCCTGCGCTCGGTCGCCGGCATGATCTGGGGCACTGACGACTTCAAGATCGATACGCCGTTCAGCCAGGGCGTGTTGCGGATCGGCAGCCTGGTGCTGGCCTATGACAAGCTCTCGGTGATCGCGGCGACCATCATCCTGTGCGCGCTGCTCTATCTGTTCTTCAACCGCACCACGCTCGGCACCGCGATGCGCGCGAGTTCCGAGAACATGCTCGCTGCCTACTACATGGGCATCCCGGTCAAACGCGTGGTGTCGATCGTCTGGGCGATCTCGGCGGCGGTTGCGACCTGCGCCGGCGTCCTGCTGGCGCCGATCACCTTCATCCATTCCAATGTCGGGCTGGTGCTGGGGCTGAAGGCGTTTCCGGCCGCAGTGCTCGGTGGCTTCGGCTCGATCCCCGGCGCCGTGGTCGGCGGCGTCCTGATCGGCGCGATCGAGAGCATGGCCGGGTTCTATCTGCCGCAGGGATGGAAGGACGTCGCGCCCTACATCGTGCTGCTCGCGGTGCTGCTGCTCAAACCCGAAGGCCTGTTCGGCCTTCATGCGCGCAAGAAGGTTTGAGGAGGACGCATGCGGTTTCTCTTCAAGACCGACTATGACGACGATATCAGGCTGTTCCCGCATTCGGGCTACGTCATCTCCTACGGCGTGCTGCTCGCGGTGCTGCTGATCGCGCCCTATTTGCTCTCCAGCTATTTGATGAGCCAACTCGTCTTCGTCTGCATCTATGCGACCGTCGGCGTCGGGCTGATGATCCTGACCGGCTTCACGGGACAGGCCTCGCTCGGTCACGCCGCCTTTCTCGCCATCGGAGCCTACACCGCGGCATATCTGCAGCAGTTCAACGTGCCGTTCCCGGTCTACTTCCTCGCGGCCGGGCTGCTGACCGGCGTGGTCGGCGCGCTGGTCGGATTCCCAGCGCTGCGGCTGCAGGGCATCTATCTTGTGATCGCGACGATCTCGTTTGCCTTCATCGTCGAGGAGATCCTGGCGCGCTGGGAAAGCGTGACCCATGGCAATGAGGGGATGCGGGTCAAGACCATTCAGTTGCTCGGTACGACCGTGTCGCGCGACGGCCCGATCTTCTATTATATCTGCCTCGCGGTGCTGGTGCTGACCATCGTCGGCACGCTCAATCTGTTGCGTTCGCCGACCGGCCGCGCCTTTATCGCGATCCGCGACAGCGAAACCGCGGCGCGCAGCATGGGCATCAACGTCTCGCTGTACAAGGTGAAGTCGTTCGCAATCTCGGCGGCCATTACCGGCTTCGCCGGCGTGCTGTTCGCCCACAAGCTGTCCTTCATCTCGCCGGAGATGTTCACGTTGCAGCTCTCGATCGAGTTCATCATCGTGATCCTGATCGGCGGCACCTTCAGCCTGCATGGCGCGGTGCTGGGGGCGATCTTCCTGGTGATGATCGATCCATTCCTGACCTACCTGAAGGACGACATGCCCGGTGTGATATCAGGCGCGGCTGCGACGCTCGGCGCCGGCCCGGAGCGCGCCGGTCATATCCAGGATGCGGTCGCAGCCTTTGCCTCCGCCAACGGTCTCAAGGGCGCGATCTACGGCATCATCATCGTGGCGTTCGTACTGTTCGAACCACTGGGACTCTATGGCCGCTGGCTCAAGATCAAATTGTTCTTCCAGCTCTTCCCGCTCTACAAGCGTGCGACCTTCAAGCGGCAGAAGATCTATGTGAAATCGGAGCGGAACCGATGAGCTATTTCCGCGCCGAGAATTTGTCGCTGCATTTCGGCGGCCTGAAAGCGGTCGATGCCGTCAGCTTCGCGGTCGAGAAGGGCGAGATCCTCTCGATCATCGGGCCCAATGGTGCGGGAAAAAGCTCGATCTTCAACCTGATCTCGCGCATTTATTCGCCGACCTCGGGCAGGATCTTTTTCGAGGACCAGGACATCACGCGAGAGCCGGCCTACGATATTGCGCGGCTCGGCATCGCCCGCACCTTCCAGAACATCGAGCTGTTCGAGAACGCGACCGTGCTGAGCAATCTCCTGGTTGGCCGCCATCGTCATTCCACCACGCAGCTCTGGCAAGAATTGCTGTTCCTGCCGAGCGTGCGCGCCACCGAGAAGCTGCATCGCCGCCGGGTCGAGCAAGTGATCGAGTTCCTCGATCTGGAGCCATACCGCGACAAGCTGATCTCGGGGCTTCCTTACGGCGTCCGCAAGGTGATCGAGCTGGCGCGTGCGCTGTGCTCGGAGCCGAAGCTGATCCTGCTCGACGAGCCGTCGTCGGGCCTCAATGTTGAGGAGACCGACGACATGTCGTTCTGGATTCGCGACATGAAGAGCGAGCTCGGCATCACCGTGCTGATGGTCGAGCACGACATGACGCTGGTCAACCGCGTCTCTGATCGCGTGATCGCGCTGAATTACGGCCGCGTGCTGGCGATGGGCTCTCCGTCCGAGGTGCAGCACCATCCCGACGTCGTCGCAGCGTATCTCGGCGCATGAGGATGATGGCATGAGCACATCAGACATCATCCTCAAGCTCAGCAACATCGAGAGCTATTACGGACCGATCATGGCCATCCGCGGCATCAGCCTCGAGGTGCCGCGCGGCCGGATCGTGACGTTGTTGGGCGCCAACGGTGCCGGCAAGACCACGGTGCTGAAGACGATCTCCGGCATCCTCGATCCGCAGAAGGGGACGATCGAATTTCTGGGTAAGCCGATCCAGCGCATGGAGGCCGACAAGATCGTGCGGCTCGGCCTGAGCCATGTGCCGGAGGGACGCGAGGTGTTTCCGTTCCTGTCGGTGCGCGAAAACCTGATGATGGGCGCCTATCCGCGCAAGGACCGCGACGCCGTCGCCGATGATCTGGAACTGGTCTACGGATATTTCCCGCGGCTGCGGGAGCGCCTCAATCAGCCAGCCGGTCAGCTCTCCGGCGGCGAGCAGCAGATGCTGGCGATCGGGCGGGCCCTGATGAACCGGCCGACATTGCTATTGCTCGACGAGCCGTCGCTTGGTCTGTCGCCGATCCTGGTGAAGGAGATTTTCACCATCATCCGCCGCGTTAACGAGGAGCAGGGCATGTCGATCCTGCTGGTCGAGCAGAATGCCAAGATCGCGCTGGAAACGGCATATTACGGTTATGTGCTGGAGATCGGTCGCGTCGTCATGAACGACACCTGCGAGCGTCTGTTGAATTCACCGGATATCCAGGAGTTCTATCTCGGCGCCAAGGAAGCCGGCGCGCGGGGCGAGCGGCGTTGGAAAAAGAAGAAAACTTGGCGTTAAGAGCGACTTGGAGCTAGGTTTCAGGCCTGTTTCGCGAACAAGACCGGCAACAAGAACCGGCAACGCGAGGCAGGCGGCAGAGGAGGGAAGCGCGCATGGCCCGACCAGCGGTGCTGACGGTCGCCGACACGATCGCGAAGAGTTTTCTCCTCGCCGTGGAAACGCGTGGCGACCGGCCCGCGATCCGCGAGAAGACGTTCGGCATCTGGCAGCCGACAAGCTGGCGCCAATGGCTGCAAATTTCGAAAGACATCGCATACGGCCTACATGCGATCGGCTTCCGCCCCGGTGACGTCGCCTCGATCATCGCCAACGCGGTGCCGGAGTGGGTCTATGCCGACATGGGCATCCTGTGCGCCGGCGGGGTGTCCTCCGGCATCTATCCGACCGATTCGGCCGCGCAGGTCGAATACCTCATCAATGATTCCCGCACGAAAATCGTGTTTGCCGAGGACGAGGAGCAGCTCGACAAGCTGCTCGCCTGCCGCGCGCGCTGTCCGACGCTGGAAAAGATCGTCGTGTTCGACATGGAGGGCCTGAGCGGCTTCTCGGATCCGACGATGCTGTCGCTTGCCGAATTCATGTCGCTCGGCCGCAATCATACGCAAGGCAACGCGGCGCTGTGGGACGAGATGACCGGCAGCCGCACGGCCTCCGATCTCGCGATCCTGGTCTATACCTCAGGCACCACAGGCCCGCCCAAGGGCGCGATGCACTCCAATCGCAGCGTGACGCATCAGATGCGCCACGCCAACGATCTCTATCCGTCGACCGACAGCGAGGAGCGGCTGGTGTTCCTGCCGCTCTGCCATGTCGCCGAGCGGGTGGGCGGTTACTACACCTCGCTCGCGCTCGGCTCGGTGATGAACTTTGCCGAGAGTCCGGAGACGGTGCCGGACAATCTGCGCGAGGTGCAGCCGACCGCGTTTCTTGCGGTGCCCAGGATCTGGGAAAAATTCTACTCGGGCATCACCATCGCGCTGAAGGACGCGACCCCGTTCCAGAACTGGATGTACGCCCGCGCGCTCGCGATCGGCCATCGCATGACCGAATGCCGGCTCGAAGGCGAGACGCCGCCGCTGTCGTTGCGGATCGCCAACCGCGTCGCCTACTGGCTGGTGTTCCGCAACATCCGTCGCATGCTCGGGCTCGATCGCTGCCGCATCGCCTTCACCGGCGCCGCGCCGATCTCGCCGGACCTGATCCGCTGGTATCTCGCGTTCGGCATCGACATGCGCGAGGTCTATGGCCAAACCGAGAATTGCGGCGTCGCCACCGTGATGCCGGCCGACCGCATCAAGCTCGGCTCGGTCGGCAAGGCCGCGCCCTGGGGCGAGGTGATGATCTGTCCGAAGGGCGAGATCCTGATCAGGGGTGACTTCCTGTTCATGGGTTATCTCAACCAGCCGGAGCGGACCGCCGAGACGATCGACGCGAAGGGCTGGCTGCACACCGGCGACGTCGGCGCGATCGACAACGAAGGCTATGTCAAGGTCACCGACCGAATGAAGGACATCATCATCACCTCGGGCGGTAAGAACATCACGCCGTCGGAGATCGAGAACCAGCTCAAATTCTCACCTTACGTCTCGGATGCGGTCGTGATCGGCGACAAGCGGCCCTATCTCACCTGCCTGATCATGATCGACCAGGAGAATGTCGAGAAATACGCCCAGGATCACGACATCCCCTTCACCAATTACGCCAGCCTGTGCCGCGCAAGGGAAATTCAGGATCTGATCCAGCGCGAGGTCGAAACGGTCAACGTCAACTTCGCGCGCGTCGAGACCATCAAGCGGTTCTATCTGATCGAGCGTCAGCTCACGCCTGAAGATGAGGAACTGACGCCGACCATGAAGCTGAAGCGGAATTTCGTGAACAAGCGCTACGCGGCCGAGATCGACGCCATGTACGGCGAGCGGGCGGTCGCCTAGCCAAGCGATCAAGGATACGGCGAAGGCCTGAGGAGGCCCGACCCTTCGCTCAACAAGGGCCCATTGGAGGAGGAGACTGCAATGTCGAAATCGCTGAAGGCGCTGGGCCTTGCGGTGAGCGCGCTGGCGCTGACCTGTCTGCCGGCCGCGGCCCAAACCAAGGTCACCAACGAAGGCGTCTCGCCGACCGAGATCGTGATCGGGACGCATCAGGATCTGTCAGGACCGATCAAGGTCTGGGGTGTTCCGGTCTCCAACGGCATGAAGATGGCGGTGGAGGAGATCAATGCCAGTGGCGGCGTCAACGGCCGCAAGCTCCGGATGATTCTCGAAGACAATGGCTATGACCCGAAGAAGGGCGTGCTGGCAACGCAGAAGATGGTCGAGCGCGACAAGATATTCGTGATGATCGGCTCGATGGGCTCGGCGCCGACGCTTGCCGCCCAGGACATCCTGTTCGATGCCGGCGTGCTGCAGCTTTTCCCGCTGACCGCAGCCGAATTCACCTTCAAGTTCGACCCCAACAAGCCGCAGGAGCGGCTGAAGTTCAACAACCTCCTGCCCTATGTCGAGAGCACGCGGGCCGCGCTCAAATACATGGTCGATTGGAAGAGCTTCAAGAAGCCCTGCATCATGCATCAGGACGATGAGTACGGCAAAAACGTGCTCGACGGCTTCACCCATCAGCTCGTGGCGATGAAGCTGCAGCCGGCCTCGGTCACGAGCTACAAGCGCGGCGCTTCAGATTTCTCGGCGCAGGTCGCCAAGATGAAATCCGACGGCTGCGATCTGGTCGTGCTGGGTACAGTCATCCGCGAGACCATCGGCGCGATGAACGAGGCGAGGAAGCTTGGCTGGGACGTGACCTTCCTCGGCGCCACCCCGACCAACGTGCTCGAGGTCCCGGCGCTGGGCAAGGAGGCGGTGGAGGGGCTCTATGCGGCCTCGGGCTTCGAGATTCCCTATGAGGACACCGCCAAGGGCAAGGTGAAGGACTGGCTCGCCAACTACAAGAAGATGTTCAACACCGACGCCAACACGCAAGCGATCATCGGTTACAACGCCGTGACGACCTTTGCCTTCTACGCGCAGAAGGCGGGCAAGGACCTCACGGGCCAGAAGATGCTCGACTCGCTGGAATCAGGTGAAAAATTCCTCGACATCTTCAACTCGCCGCCGACCAGGTTTTCCAAGACCGACCACCTCGCCAACACCATTACCCAGGTGCAGCAGATCAAGAACGGCCGCTGGGTGCTGGTAAAGGACAATCTGATGTTCTGAGGGGATGGCTCGGGACGCCAATCCGATCGTCATTGCGAGCGGCGGGTCGCGCGCATGAGTAATGACAAGCCAAGCGAAGCAATCTCTTGTTGCAACGAACGACAGAAAGAGATTGCCCCGTCGCGGCCGTTGCTTGCAGCGACCGTTGCGTCAATCAGCCCGAGCGACGGACAGGCGGACCGTCGCTGATATCGCTGGCGCGTATGCATATTTCATCGCGCCTTGCTGGCCCATCACGAAGGTCGGATGATAGTTGCGCACATCGGAATCCTCTACCATTGCCATGCGGCGATTGTCGAGGGTAAGCCAGTGACCGTCGAGTCGGACGGTGGCGACCGCGTGGTCCTCGCCGAGCCGCGTGTCGCGCACGATCACGAGGCGAAGGTCGTCGGCGGACATGCCGGCCAGGCGCAGCGCTGCGAGCTTGGCAATCGCATAATCCTCACAGTCGCCGGCGCGGCGGTTGAAGGTCGCGAGCGGTGAGGCCCAGACGTCGATTGCTCCATACAGTGCGATGTCGCTGGCCGGGTGGATGGCGAGATTGACCGCGCGGTTGATCTCGCCGAGCCGGGCGCGGCCGTCGCGGGCCCGCGCGGTATCTACGATGGCAAGCAACTGCAGGGCAGCGGGCGAGGCACAGCGCTCGCGGTCGCCATCACAAAGCGCGAGCTGCACCATGTCGTCGTCGAGGCGGCTCTGCAGGCCAAGCCATTTGTCGTGCACCTCGCCATTGTCGAGAATGGCGGTTGCGATGCCGAACGGCTCGGCGATTTTCTTGACGAGTACGGCGCCCGCCGGAGAGAGCAGGTTCACCGCGAAGACGTCGGCAGGCGCAACCAAGGCCAGCCCGCAGGCAAGCAGGAGCGCGCGCGTGTAGCGGAACATCCCCATCTGACACCCCTGTCCGGGCTTCGGCAGGCGAAATCGCCAGCGCACGACCGGATCATTTGATGCGACAGGATCGGCCGGATTGCTTCCGAACTGCTTAAGGGCGCCCCGCAGGATAGCGAAAGTCGCGCAGCAGGCTGAAGGCCATCTCGCCGATTCTCCGAAAAGTTTATCGATTTTGTGACCGGGGCCGGCCGAACCTTTTGCCGGAAGGGAAGCCTTATCCTTGATTGCTGGTTAATCGGTCGATGTGAGCAGCTTTTGCGCGATCTGTTAGCCAGATCATAGTCTTGAACGGGAAATTGGGGTCAAATGGTCCCAAGAACTCGGAATGAGCGAGAATGAATGCGTGCGATCAAGACTAAAATCCTTCCGCGTACAGGTAGAATGACAGCTCTACCTGACAATACTTCAAAAGAACATGTCACGGCAGCGAGAGGCGCGAATAAAACAATGGAATCCATTGATAATTGCATCGATCTAGCGACACGAAGTCTTCGCGAATACGGTGCCTATCAGCTGAGCACATCGTTTGCGTACTTTCGCTTGAGGAACCGTGATGGTATGAGGGGACGGTAAGGAATACCTAATTTCGATTAACTATTTATGGTGGCGCATTGAATTACGCCGGTAAATTCGGATTGAGCGGGCTCGACTCCTTGAGTCATAGCCGCGTCGATCTCGATTCACTGGCCCATCAGGGCCACGCGGAAGGCGTCACGATTCCCGACGCTCATCTGCTGTTTTCCGGCGACTACCACAAATCCGGTCACGACCTCGTCATCTCCGATGAGACGCACCGCGTTCTAGTGCCGAATTACTTCCACGGCGACAAGCGCCCGGGGCTGTTCTCGCCTGATGGCGCGCCGATGGACCCTCGGGTGGTCGACGCGCTGACCGGCCACACGGAATACGCGCAAGCCGGCGGCGCTGCCCCCGCCAAGCTGATTGGACACGTCGCCAAGCTGTCAGGCAGCGCCAGCATCGTCCGCAACGGTGTCACGGTCGATCTGCAAAACGGCGATGCGGTCTACCAGACCGACGTGGTGCAGACCGGCAGCAACTCGACCCTCGGCCTCGTGCTGAACGACGGCACGACCTTCAACCTCAGCGCCAATGCGCGGCTGATGCTGAATGACCTGACCTACGACGCGACCAGCACGCACAACACGTCGTTGTTCACTTTGGTGCAGGGCGCAGCGACCTTCGTCGCCGGCCAGGTCGCCAAGACCGGCGACATGAAGGTCGGCACACCGGTCGCGACCATGGGCATTCGCGGCACCGCGGTGACGCTGGATATCGATTCGAACGACGGCAAGGTATCGATCTCGGTCATCGATCAGCACGACAACGTGCTCCACTCCGTCGAGGTGTTCGACTCCCAGGGCAATCTGGTCGGCATGGTCACAAGCAGCGGCGGCTCGCTGACGCTGACGCCGACCGCGAGCTTCAACGTGATCGCGCAGACGAGCGACAAGACGCCCGCGCAGGTCGCCGCCGAGTTCAACGCCTTCCAGGGGGCGCTGAATACCTACGACCTGCAGAAGGCGATCGATCCGAACCTGCCGCAGCATACTGACAATGCCAATCCGCAGACCAGGTACGCGAGTGTCGGAAGCAGCTCGCCATACGCGGTGACCCAGCAGCCGTCGACCGACAATGGCGGCAGTCCGAACCAGAACGGCGGCTCCGGGACGCCGACGGACCCCCACTTATTCACCACCGGCGGAATCCCGACTGGGACAACGACGGGCCAGACGTATGTTGTCACCCCTGTCGTGAATCCGACCGGGACCGCAGCACCGCTGCCGTCGATCCCCTTCCCGGTGACACCATCACCGGTGGCCCCGATTACCACGGGGGCGATCGACCATACCGGCCCGGTGATGAGCGCCGCGGGCAACGTCGTCTACGACCCTGACGGTGTCATCTATTACTACGACCGCACGACCGGCACTACGACGCAGGTGACGCCGGCCAATGATGGCTTCACCTATTCCGGCCAGACGGTCAGCTCGGATGGCCGCTACGTTGTCTATCAGGGCACCGACGGCACCCACACATATGTCTTCGTCTGGGGTACCGATCCATCCGATCCGACGCACTTTCACAAGCAGATCGAGATCGCGGCCGGTTCTTCGCCCGCCGTCAGCGGCGACGGCAGCACGATCCTGGCGCAACTGGCCGGCGGCGGAATCGGCATCCTCGACCTGCAAGGCAATTCCAAGGGCACGATCACGCCGGCCGTGGTCGGCGCCACCGGCGCGCTTCTGAAGCCGGCGATCAGCGCCGATGGCCACATCATCGCGTTCTGGAGCGCGGACTCGGTACCTGGCGGCTCCGGCCATCTCTTTACCTACAATGTGTCGACTGGCGCGATCAGCGAAATCGCAAGCACGTCGACTGGTGCCGGCACCTCCGCGGCCTCCGTCAGCGCAGACGGCCATTATGTGGTTTATCAGTCCCAGGGGGCGTCCGGTCACACCGAGATCAGCATGTATGATCTCACCACCGGCCATGTGGTCTTCTCGACCGCGACTTCCTCCGAGACGCTGGCTGGCGACAGCCGCAATCCGGTCATCAGCCCGGACGGCCATTTCATTATCTTCACCAGCACGGCGCAGCTCACGCCGGACGACACCAATAGCTATGCCGACACCTATGTTGTCGACGTCACCGATCCCGCGCATCCGGTCTTCAAGCTGGTCAGCGCCGGCAGCAACGCGCCGTCCGACAGCGGCGTTGCGATCAGCGCGGGCGGTCTCTATTTTGCCTTCGCCAGCAACTCGTCGTTCTCGGGCAGCTCGTCGGGGGCCAATAATATCTACTTCGTCGATCCGACGTCGGGCCACGGCGCGATTATTCAGGAAACGGCAAGCTCGCCGGATCATCTGACGGCGTCAGGTGAGATCCAGATCACCGGCGGCACCAACGGGGTTTCGCTCAGCGTCACCGACGCGTCCGGCAATCCGACTAATCTCCTGACTGCGGCCTTCGACAGCAACGGGAACGTGCAGTGGAGCTTCAGCGAAGCGAAGTCCGATTTCGCCGCGCTCCATTATGGCGACGACCTCGCCAAAGTCTTCAACATCGTGCTGAGCTACAACGGCGGCACCACGACCGTTCCTGTCACGGTGGCGGTGCAAGACCTCGTGCAGCCCGTCATCGTGCCTGTCGACGTGGCGCCGGTCGCAGACCCGGTGACGCTCGCCGATGCTCATGGAGACGGTTCCTATACGATCACGCCTGACACGCTGCTGAAGGCCGTTGCCGATATCGACAGTCTGTCGCTGTCGATCACCGACGTCTCGATCAAGACCGGCGGCGGCACGCTGGTGCACAATGCGGACGGCAGCTGGACCTACACGCCGGCGCCCGGCTTCCACGGCGAGGTCGTGTTCAACTACACGGCTTCCGATGGCTCGCTGACGGCGACCTCGACGGCAAGTCTCAGTGTTCAGAACGATCCTGCGACGATCACCGGGCAGGCGTCAGGCAGCGTGGTCGAGGATACCTCGGTCACGGCGAGCGGGACGCTGACGGTGCACGACATCGATGCCGGCGAAGCCGCATTCATGCCGGTCGCGAGCGCGGCGCTCACCGGCGCCTACGGCAACTTCACTTTCGATGCGACGACCGGCGCCTGGACTTATACGCTGGATCACGCACGCGCGGATGGCCTGTCAAGCGGACAGGTGGTCCACGAGCAGTTGACCGTCACCTCCGTGGACGGCACTGCGCAGCAGGTCATCGACGTCACCGTGACCGGCACCGATGACGCGCCCGTCGCGAGCCCGGTGACGCTCGCGGATGCCCATGGAGACGGTTCCTATACCATCACGCCTGACACGCTGCTGAAGGCCGTTGCCGATATCGACAGTCCGTCGCTGTCGATCACGGACGTCTCGATCAAGACCGGCGGCGGCGCGCTGGTGCACAATGCGGACGGCAGCTGGACCTACACGCCGGAGGCCGGTTTCCACGGCGAGGTCGTATTCAACTACACGGCCTCCGATGGCACGCTGACGGCGACCTCGACGGCAAGTCTCAGTGTTCAGAACGATTCTGCGACGATCACCGGTCAGGCGACCGGCAGCGTGGTCGAGGATACCTCGGTCACGACGAGCGGGACGCTGACGGTGCACGACATCGACGCCGGCGAAGCCGCGTTCAAGCCGGTCGCGAACGCGGCACTCACCGGCGCCTACGGCAATTTCACCTTCGATTCGGCGGACGGCGCATGGACCTACACGCTGGATCACGCACGCGCGAATGGGCTGTCCGACGGACAAGTGGTCCACGAGCAGTTGAGCGTCACCTCCGTGGACGGCACTGCGCAACAGGTCATTGACGTCACCGTGACCGGCAGCAATGACGCGCCCGTCATCACCGAGGGGACGGTCGCGACGGGCTCAATCACGCTCGTCGCCGGGGACGGCGGCCACAGCACGGTGAGCCAAGGGGTTGCGTCGGAGCTCGCGACGTCCGGACTGATCGGCAACCTGCCGAACGGGACCGGATTGGGCACGCTGGCGACGGGTTCGAACGATGCCGCCAGCAACCTTCCGAGCGGGACCGGATTCGGCACGCTGGCGATGGGCCCGAACGACGACGGCTCCAGCGGCGCCGTCGACATCACCTCTGTGTTCGGTACGGGCGGCATCGATTTCTTCGGCCACCACTACACCTCGCTCTACATCAACAACAACGGCAACATCACCTTCTCCTCGCCGCTGAGCGCGTACACGCCGGAGGCGATCGGCGCAGGCTTCGACAGCCCGATCATGGCGCCGTTCTGGGCGGACGTCGACACGCGCGGCCACGGTCAGGTCTTCTACGACCTCGACCAGGCCGACGGCATCATGACCATCACCTGGGACGACGTCGGTTACTATTCGGAGGCCACCGACAAGCTGAATTCGTTCCAGGTCGTGCTGATCAACGAGGGCGGTGGCAATTTCGACATCGAGTACCGCTACGGCCAGATCCAGTGGACCACCGGCAGCGCCAGCGGCGGGTCTGATGGTCTTGGCGGAACGCCGGCGCGGATCGGCTATACCTCAGGCGACGGTTCGCATTACTACGAGGTGCCGCAGTCCGGAAACCAGAATGCGTTGCTGACCCTGCCGCAGACTGCCGGCAACACCGGGATCGACGGCGTCGATGTTTTCAATGTCCATAACGGCGAGGTCGACCCGACGACATTGACCACGAACGGGACGATCGATTTCGCTGATCCCGATCTCCTGGACACGCACACGATCCAGAGCGTGACGTATACCGGCAGCGGCACCGCGCTCGGAACCCTGACGCTTGCCCAGGTCTCGGACACCACCGGCAGCGGAACCGGCGGTGAATTCACCTGGACCTACGACGCCAGTTCCGCGGCCGTCCGCAGCGCGCTCGACGGCATCGCGTCGCATAGCAAGATCGAGACCTTCGACGTCGTGATCAGCGACGGCCATGGCGGCACCGTCACCCAGACGGTGTCGGTGACGCTGGCGGAGCCAACCGACAATCCGACGCTGACGATCACGGTGCGGACGCCCGACGGCATGAATTTCCAGAACGACAGTCCGCTGAAGGAGATGGGCGCGGGAACCGTCCAGTCCGGTGGCAGTTCGACGACGTTCACAGTGGTCGATGCGGCCAGTCACCACGAGTTCGTGGTCGACGGCACCAGCTTCACATACGCCGATGGCGCGGTGACCGGCGGCATCATCACCTCGTTCCACGAGTTCGCGACTGGCGATACGCCGGTGGCGCTGGCGGATTTTTCCGGCCTGTCGGTCGACGCTCCGACCTGGATGAGCGCTGTCCAACAGGCCGCTGCTGGCGACAGGACTGCCGTGGAAGCCTTGACCGGCAATTACGCCTACATTTTCAACGGCGGCGCCGGCAACGACAATTTCGGCTCCTCGGGCCAAGCCGATACGTTGATTGGCACCGGCCAGGATGTCTTCGATGGCGGCGGCGCTCCCGCCGGCAGCCACGACACGCTGACCGGCGGAGCCGGCAGCACATTCATGTTCGGAGCGGGCAATGGCGCGCTGACGATCACGAATTTCGATCAGGCCAACGGCACATTTGATCCGAACCAAGCCGATCACATCCAGCTGAACGGGCTTTCAGCGCCGCTGAGCGTCAGCTACGCCGACGGCAATGCCCTTCTCGATTTTGGCAATGGCGACGTCATTACGTTGCTCAACGTCAGCCCGACGCAATATCAAAATCTTAGCGGCTCGGAGTTCGCGAGCGGCGGTAACGGCGGTGGCGGCAATAGCAATGGCGGGCCTGTGATTGCCGGTGCCGGCAATACCGTCACCTACGCGGGAACGCCGGTCTTGCTGGATCCGTCGGTCAGTGTCACGGATGACACCGGCACGGTCAGCAGCGTCAATGTCTGGATTTCGTCCGGCGTCCAAAACGGCGATACGCTTTCGATCAACGGGAGCCTCGATGGCGATCTCGTCTATTCGGACGGCACGATCCACTACCATTTCGACGACGCCGTACATTCCGATCAAACTTCGATTTTCCTGTCGGGGATCGCAGGCACTCCGTCGTCCAGCGATTTCGACGCCGCGCTGCAATTGATCCAGTTCGCCCCCGGAGCCATCGACGGCGCCCGCACGGTGACATGGGCGGCGTACGACAATGTCCTCCACAGCCCCACCGTGACCACGACGGTTGAAGTCGGTCCGGTCCTCAACAGTTTTGCGCTGACCGTCGGCGAGGGCGGCACGACGGTGCTGTCCAATAGCGATTTCAACGTCAGCGATCCCGGTTACACAAACCTCACCTATACGGTGAGCGACGTCGCCGGCGGTCAATTCGAGGTTTTCAACGGCGACAACTGGGTGTCGGCGCCGACAGGCGGCTTTACCACGGCGCAGATTGCAGCCGGCCAGGTCGAATTCGTTCAGGACGGCGCCGCCACCGTGCCGAGCTTCCTGATGCATGTCAGCGATCCGGGCAACGCCAGCCCGGACATCCCGGCGATGGTTTCGTTGGAAATCGCCGGCGAAAATTCCGAGACCATCACGTTCGCCGGCAGCAGCGGCACGCTGCAACTCGATGACCCCCAGAGCTTCAGCGGCAAGATCGCCGGGATCACGGGAAGCGGCAATGTGCTTGATATCAACGGTTTCTCGGCCGGCACGACGACAGCCTTCACGGGTAGCAACAGCTATGACGGCGAATCCAACACGACGACGTTGACGGTAGCGGACTCGTCCGACGGCAAAACCGAGACGTTCAAACTGGCCGGAGATTTATCGGGCTCGAGCTGGACGATTTCCGACGACCATCACGGCGGCGTCGACATCGTCGACCCACCGGCAGGCGGCGCAGTCGCGGCGGTAGGCGGCACCGCCGTGGCTAATCCCGGGCCGACGACCAGCCAGACGATCGTTGCCGATGCCCCGAACCAGACGCTGACCGGCACCGGCGCCAGCAATAATTTTGCGTTCGATTTCACCGGTATCGGCCACGACACGGTGACAAACTTCCATCCGGCCGCCGACACGCTGCAGTTCGGTGGCGGAATATTTGCAAATGCGCAGGCAGCCTTGAACGCGGCGCAGGATGACGGTCACGGCAACACGGTCATTACCCTGGATGCCAGCGATGCGATTATCCTGTCGGGGGTTGCCAAGGCGCAGTTACACGCCGCCGACTTCCATTTCGCCTAAACGTCTGCCCGATGCATGCGGCGCTCGCGGGCCTCGCAGAAACACGAACGTGATCAAGCCGCCGCGCCATGATACCTGAATGACATGAGACGGCTGAGGGCGATACGACGATGGTTCGCGCGGCGGTTCGGCTACGCGCGATTGGTGTGCGTGGGGCTGCTGATCGGCGTTGCCGCGCTCCGCGTCTGGGATCCGCCGCCGGTTCAGGAGATGCGCATCAGGACGTTCGACACCTTCCAGGTGCTCGAACCCCGCAAGAAGACCATGCGGCCTGTCACGATCGTGGATATCGACGAGAGGAGCCTCGCTGATCCCCGGTTGGGACAGTGGCCGTGGCCACGGACGCGGATCGCCGACATCGTCACCAATCTCACCAGGCTCGGCGCCGTCGTGATCGCATTCGACGAGGTGTTCTCCGAGCCGGATCGCCTCAACCCGGATATCGCGGCCGATACGTTCGGCAATCTCGACGAGGAGATGCGCACGCGGCTGCGACAGCTACCGAGTAACGACAGCATCCTTGCCGAGGCCATCCGCAACTCGCGCGTGGTGCTCGGTGAATCCGGCGGCATCAACGTCCGTGCCGATCTCAACGAGAAACTTCCGGTCACCGGCCTTGCAACGCTCGGTGAGGACCCGCAGCCCTTCATGTACCAATTCCCCGGACTGCTGCGCAATGTGCCGGTGCTGGAGGAAGCCGCGGCCGGACGCGGCCTGTTCACGATCAGGCCGGAGCGTGACGGCATCGTCCGGCGCGTGCCGATGATCATGCTGGCGCAGGGTGTGATGATGCCGTCGCTGAGCTTCGAAATCCTCAGGGTCGCGAGCGGCTCGGACACCATTTTGATCAAGAGCGACCAGGCCGGCATTCAGAGCATCGGCGTCAAGGGCTTTGCGATCCCGACCGACCGCAACGGCCAGCTCTGGGTGCGTTATGCGCGTCTCGATCCCTCGATCTATGTCTCGGCCATCGACGTGCTGCAAGGGCGCGTTGCGCCGGACAAGATCGCCGGCAAGCTTGTGCTGATCGGGACATCGTCGGTCGGGCTCAACGACATCAAGACAACGCCGGTGGCGGCGGCGATGCCCGGGGTCGAGGTCCATGCCCAGGTGCTGGAGAGCGTGTTGACCGGCGATGTGATTTCACAGCCCGGCTACGGCATCGGCATTGAATTCTTTTCCGCGCTGATCATGGGGCTGCTGGTCCTCGCCTTCGCGCCGAAGTTCGGGCCGGTGACGCTGGTCGCGGTCGGCGGCCTGTTCGCGTCGGTGCTGCTCGGCATCTCCTGGTACTTCTACAGCCAGCACCGACTGCTGATCGATTTTACCTATCCGCTGATGTCGACCACGGCGATCTATCTGACGCTGATCTTCTCCAGCTTCGTGCGCGAGCAGCAGCAGCGCCGGCAGATTCGGTCGCAGTTCGTGCAATACATGTCTCCGGCGCTGGTCGAGCAACTCGCGCATTCGCCGGAACGACTCGTGCTCGGCGGCGAGGAGCGCGAGATGACCATCATGTTCTCGGACATGCGCGGCTTCACCTCGATCTCGGAGACCTACAAAAGCGATCCGCAGGGCCTCACGGCGCTGATGAATCGTTTTCTGACGCCGCTCTCCAACGCGATCCTGTCCCGCAAGGGTACCATCGATAAATATATGGGCGACGCCATCATGGCGTTCTGGAATGCGCCGCTCGACGACAGGGATCACCACCTTAATGCGTGCGAGGCCGCGCTCGACATGCTGGAGCGCGTTGACGAATTGAATCAGGAGCGTGCAGAAGAAGCGGAGGAGGGCGGCCACGTCTATGTGCCGCTCAATATCGGCGTCGGACTCAACACCGGCACCTGCGTGGTCGGCAATATGGGATCCGACGTGCGTTTCGACTATTCGGTGTTCGGCGACAGCGTCAATCTGGCGTCACGCCTGGAGGGGCAGTCCAAGGAGTACGGCTTCCCGATCATCGTGGGGTCGAAGACCGCGCTCGCGGTGAAGGAGAAGTTCGCGATCCTCGAACTCGACTTCATCATGGTGAAAGGCAAGAAGGAGCCGGAGGTGGTCTATGCGATCGCCGGCCGCGAGGATGTCGCAAGGTCTGGCCGTTTCCAGCGGCTGCGCAACCTGACGATCGAGATGCTCGCCTGCTATCGCAGCCGCGACTGGTACGGCGCACTCGCCGCGATCGAGCGTGGCCGCAAGACCGACGAGGCGCATTCGCTGCAATATCTCTACGCCCTCTACGAGGCGCGCATCCGCGCCTTCCAGAAGGATCCGCCGCCCGAGGACTGGAACGGCGCGTTCGCGCTGCTGACGAAGTAGATGTTCATTGTCGTCCCGGCGAAGGCCGGGACCCATAACCACGAACGTTTGTTGCTAGAAAGTCGTCTGACCGCTTGCCCATTACACTCGCTGCGGCGTATGGGTCCCGGCCTTCGCCGGGACGACGAGTCCTACTCCAGTCCGATCTGTGTCAAATCCTGGAACCAGTGCTGCGCCTGCACGAATGACTTCACCTTCGGCGACAGCGCATGCGGGTTGGTGTCGTGTACGACCCAGACCAATACGGCGTCGTCGACAATCAGCGCATGCGCCTGTGCGATCAAATCATCCTGCTTTGCGGCATCGAAGGTCAGCTTGGCCTCGTTGATCAGCGCGTCGACTTTCGGATTCTTGTAGCCGCCCCAGTTGACGCCGACCGGCGCAACCTGGTCGGATGCAAAGAACCGCACGATGGCGTAGAGCGGATCCGACGTCACATAGGCGATATTGTTGGCGGTGATGCCGGCGTTCATCTCGTCGGCCGCGCCCTTGCGCCAGTGCGTATACAATGTCTCGAGCTCGACCACCTTGAAGTCGATGTCGATGCCGATCTCCTTGAAGCTCTGCTGCAGGAATTCGTTCATCGGCAGCGACAGCATCTGCCCGGTGCCGCCCTGTGCGATGATGAAGGTCGCCTTCAGCGGCTTGTCCTTCGAATAGCCGGCTTCCTCCACCAGCTTCTTGGCGGCGGCGACGTCGTATTTCAGCTCGAAGGTCGGCTTGCCGAACCAGGGGCTCGACGGGTCGACCTGGCCTTTGGCGGGTTTTGCCAGCCCATTCATCAGGCCAACGACGGCGTCGCGGTCGATCGCAAGATTGAGCGCCTTGCGCAGGCGGATGTCGGTCCAGGGCGAGCCCGGCAGCACGCTCAAATGATAATTCCAGACATGCGGCGTGACGTTGTCGACGATCCTCATACCGGCGGCCTTGAGCTGCGGCACGGCGTCGGGCGCCGGCGTCTCGATCAAATCGACCTGGCCCGCCAGCAATGCGTTGGTGCGCGTCAACGCTTCCGGCATCGGGATCAGGATCATCTTGTCGACTTTCGGAATCCGCTTCTTGTCCCAATAGTCTGGATTCTTTGTCAGCTCGGCGAGCTCGCGCGGCACCAGTTTTGTTAATTTGAACGGGCCGGTGCCGGAGGGCTGGCTGGCGAACTTGTCCCAGTCCTTACCCAGCTTTTCATATTGCGCGGGGCTGGAGACCAGGAACCAGAGCATCTGGTAAGGGAAGAAGGAGTCGACCGTCTTGGTCGTGATCTCGATGGTCGAGTCGTCGATCTTGGCGTAACCAGCGACCGAAGGCAGGCGGGTCTTGATCTGCGCGCTCTGCCGCTTGTCGAATTGCGGCGCCTTGTCGTTCAGCACCTTGTCGAGATTCCAGATCACGGCGTCGGCGTTGAAGTCGCTGCCGTCGTGGAATTTCACGCCCTTGCGCAAGGTGAAGCGCCACTTGGTCTTGTCGTTGTCGTCGACCTTCCATTCGGTGGCCAGCCCGGGCACCAGTTTGCCCGGCCGGTCGGCAACGTCCATCTCCCACGCGATGAGGGGATCGTAGATCGTGTAGGCCGTGAATTGGTAAGCCCCGGCGCCGCGGTCGGGCTGGCCTGTCGTGAGCGGAATATCGGCCATCGAAATGCCGTAGCGCACAATCGACTCGGCATGCGCCGGCATGGCCGGCCAGCCCGCGGCGATGGCCAACGCCAACGCTGCCATCAGGATCGAGTTACGCCCGCGCATGGAGATGCTCCGTTGATTTGAACTTGGAGCCGAAACTTGCAAGCATGATGCCAGAATAGGCATCTCACCCCTATTATACCGCAAGGTGAGAAGAAATGACGCGGCATGGGGTTATTGGTTGACGAACTATTCCCCTTGGCACAGGCATTGCATACGCTTGCCCAAGAAATAGTCACCCCAACAAGTCACCTAAAGTCGAGATAGAGGCTGCTCAGATGCGTAACAAGAAGACCAAAGCGACAGCGACAGCCATGCTGCTGGCGTTCGCGCTGGCCGCGGGCCTGCCGGTGATCGCCAGCGCCGAGACCGTGCTGCGCATCGGCATGACCGCTGCCGATATTCCGCGCACGCTCGGCCAGCCCGACCAGGGTTTCGAAGGCAACCGCTTCACCGGCCTCACGATGTACGATGCGCTCACGATGTGGGATCTGTCGTCGGCGGACAAGGCCAGCGTCATCATCCCGGGCCTTGCCACCGAGTGGAAGGTCGACGACGCCGACAAGACGAAATGGACCTTCAAGCTGCGTTCCGGCGTCACCTTCCATGACGGCTCGCCCTTCAACGCCGATGCCGTGGTCTGGAACGTCGACAAGGTCTTGAAGCAGGACGCGCCGCAATTCGACCCGAGCCAGGTCGGCGTCACCGCCTCGCGCATGCCGACGCTGGTGTCCGCCCGCAAGATCGACGACATGACGGCCGAGTTGATCACCAAGGAGCCGGACAGCTTCCTGCCGATCAATCTTTCCAATCTGTTCATGGCGAGCCCGGCGAAGTGGCAGCAATTCTATGACAAGGCCGAAGGCGCCGACGCCAAGGCGAAATCGCAAGGCGCATGGGCGGCGTTCGCCAAGGACGCCTCGGGCACCGGTCCGTGGAAAATGTCGAGCTTCACGCCGCGCGAGCGGCTCGAATTGGTGAAGAACGACAATTACTGGGACAAGGCGCGGGTGCCGAAGGTCGACAAGATGGTGCTCCTGCCGATGCCGGAAGCCAACGCCCGCACTGCGGCGCTGCTGTCGGGGCAGGTCAACTGGATCGAGGCGCCGGCGCCTGACGCGGTGCCCGAGATCAAGCAGCGCGGCTTCGTGCTCTACAGCAATGAGGAGCCGCATGTCTGGCCTTGGCAGTTTTCGCGTGCCGAAGGCTCGCCGTGGAACGATATCCGTGTTCGCAAGGCTGCAAATCTATGCATCGATCGCGAAGGACTGCGCGACGGCCTGCTCGCGGGCCTGATGGTGCCGGCGACCGGCACCTTCGAGCCCGGCCATCCGTGGCGCGGCAACCCGACCTTCCAGATCAAGTATGACAAGCCGGCCGCGCAGAAGTTGATGCAGGAGGCGGGCTATGGTCCCAACAAGAAGCTGACGGTCAAGATCCAGACCTCCGCGTCGGGGTCGGGCCAGATGCTGCCGCTGCCGATGAACGAATATCTGCAGCAGGCGCTGACCGAGTGTTACTTCGACGTGCAGCTCGACGTCATCGAGTGGAACACGCTGTTCACCAATTGGCGGCGCGGAGCGAAGGATCCGTCGGCCAACGGCGCGAACGCAACCAACGTCACCTATGCGGCGATGGATCCGTTCTTCGCGCTGGTGCGCTTCCTGCAGTCAAGCATGGCGCCGCCGGTCTCGAACAATTGGGGTTTCATCAACAACCCGAAGTTCGACGAGCTGGTGAAGAAAGCGCGGCAGACCTTCGACCCGGCAGCACGCGACGCGGCGCTTGCCGAGTTGCACGCGGCATCGGTCGACGATGCGGCCTTCCTGTATGTCGCCCACGATGTCGGGCCGCGCGCGATGAGCCCGAAGATCAAGGGTTTTGTGCAGCCGAAGAGCTGGTTCGTCGATTTCTCGCCGGTCACGGTCGCGCCGTGAGGTGTTAGCGACGTACTCAGTGCACCCTCTCCCCTTGTGGGAGAGGGTGGCTTCGCGAAAGCGAAGTCGGGTGAGGGGTTTGTCTCCGCGGATGCCCCTCGCGCGTATGAGATGAACTGAACCCGCGGACAGAACCCCTCATCCGGCGCGCTGCGCGCGCCCCCTTCTCCCACAGGGGGAGAAGGGAAGCAGCGAGTAACTCGTGTTCGCCTATATCGCCAGACGTATCGTCTACGTCATCCCGATCGTGCTCAGCGTGGCGCTGGTGTGCTTCCTGCTGGTGCACATCACGCCCGGCGATCCCTTGGTCGCGGTGCTGCCGGCGGATGCCTCGCAGGAGCTCGCCGCGCAATTGCGCTCGGCGTATGGCTTCGACCGCCCGCTGCCGGTGCAATTCGGGCTGTGGCTGTGGCGCGCGATCCATGGCGATCTCGGCAATTCGATCGCAACCGGCCGTCCCGTGCTGTCGGAGGTGATGCACGCGGTCAGCAACACCGTGATGCTGGCGATCGCAGCCGCCATCATCGGCTTTACGCTCGGCCTGCTGTTAGGCCTGATCGCCGGCTATTTTCGCGACACCTGGGTCGACAAGGTCGCAACCTCTTTCGCCATCGCGGGCGTCTCGCTGCCGCATTACTGGCTCGGCATGGTGCTGGTGATCATCTTCTCGGTACAGCTCAACTGGCTGCCCGCGGTCGGCGCCGGGTCCGGCGGCTCCGGCGCCTGGGCATGGGACTGGGAACATCTTCGCTATCTGGTACTGCCTGCGATCACGACCTCGGTGATCCCGATGGGCATCATCACCCGTACCGTGCGTGCGCTGACCGGCGATATCCTGAGCCAGGACTTCGTCGAGGCGCTGCGCGCCAAGGGCCTGCGCGAGACCGGCGTTTTCCGCCACGTCGTCAAGAACGCCGCGCCGACCGCGCTGGCGGTGATGGGACTTCAACTGGGATATATGCTCGGTGGCTCGATCCTGATCGAGACCGTGTTCTCCTGGCCCGGCTCCGGCCTGTTGCTGAACTCGGCGATCTTCCAGCGCGACCTGCCGCTGTTGCAGGGCACGATCCTGGTGCTGGCGCTGTTCTTCGTCCTGCTCAATCTCCTGGTCGACATCGCGCAGGCCGCGATCGATCCGCGCATCAAGCGGAGCTAGAGCATGATTCGGAAAAGTGGAGACCGGTTTTCCGGAAAGATCATGCTCAAACAAGAAGCCAACTCATGAGCACGATGACAGACACCGCATTGCAGGCCGCACCCGCGACGAAAGCGCGCGGCTACTGGGCGACCGTCGCGCGCCGCATCTCGCGCGACAAGGTCAGCATGGCCTGCGCGATCATCCTGGTACTGATCTTTGCGTCGGCGCTGTTCGCACCCTGGCTTGGGCTCGCCGATCCCTATCAGGGCTCGATGATCCGCCGTCTTCGCCACATCGGCACGCCGGGCTATCCGCTCGGCACCGACGAACTCGGCCGTGACATGCTGGCGCGGCTGATCTATGGCGGGCGACTGTCGCTGATCATCGGCATTCTGCCGGTGATTCTTGCGTTCGTGATCGGTACCTCGCTCGGCCTCGTCGCCGGCTATGTCGGCGGCAAGCTCAACACTGCGATCATGCGCACGGTCGATGTGTTCTACGCCTTCCCCTCGGTGCTGCTGGCGATCGCGATCTCGGGCGCATTAGGGGCCGGCATCGTCAACTCGATCGTGTCGCTCACCATCGTGTTCGTGCCGCAGATCACCCGCGTTGCCGAAAGCGTCACCACGGGCGTGCGCAATATGGATTTCGTCGAGGCGGCGCGTGCTTCCGGCGCCGGTCCCTTCACGATCATGCGCGTACACATGCTGGGCAACGTGCTCGGACCGATCTTTGTCTACGCCACCGGCCTGATCTCGGTCTCGATGATCCTGGCCGCCGGTCTGTCCTTCCTTGGCCTCGGGACAAAACCGCCGGAGCCGGAGTGGGGCCTGATGCTCAACACGCTGCGCACCGCGATCTATGTCAATCCGTGGGTCGCAGCACTTCCGGGTGCAATGATCTTTGCGATCTCGATCTGCTTCAATCTCTTGAGCGACGGCATGCGCAGCGCCATGGACATCAGGAACTAGAGCGATGACCGACGCCAATCTGGCAGCCGATATGCTCGCGCCGATCGAAGATGTCGGCGGTGCCGCGCAGCCGCTGCTGCAGGTCACGGGTCTGACCAAGCATTTTCCGGTACGCGGCGGGCTGTTCAGCGCGCGCAAGACCGTGCGCGCCGTGGATAACGTCTCGTTCGCGGTGATGAAGGGCGAAACGGTCGGCATCGTCGGCGAGTCCGGCTGCGGCAAGTCGACCACCGCGCGGCTGTTGATGCATCTGATGGCGCGCGATGCCGGTGACATCGTCTATGACGGCATGCAGGTCGGCCAATCGCTCTCCTTGCGCGAACTCCGCCGCGGCATGCAGATGGTGTTCCAGGACAGCTACGCCTCGCTCAATCCGCGCCTCACGATCGAGGAATCGATCGCGTTCGGGCCCAAGGTTCACGGCATGGCCGACGGCAAGGCGCGCGCGTTGGCGCGTGAGCTGATCGGCAAGGTCGGCCTGCGCCCCGAAAACTTCGCCAACCGCTATCCGCACGAGATTTCCGGCGGTCAGCGTCAGCGCGTCAATATTGCACGCGCGCTGGCGCTGTCGCCGCGACTTGTGATCCTCGATGAAGCGGTGTCGGCGCTCGACAAGTCGGTCGAGGCGCAGGTGCTCAATCTGCTGGCCGATTTGAAGCGCGAATTCGGGCTGACCTATCTCTTCATCAGCCACGATCTCAATGTCGTTCGCTACATCTCCGATCGCGTGCTGGTGATGTATCTCGGCGAAGTCGTCGAGCTCGGCCCGGTCGACGCCGTATGGGACGCGCCGGCGCATCCCTATACCCGCGCGTTGCTGGCGGCGATGCCGTCGTCCGATCCAGACAGGCGCACCGAGGTGCCGCCGATCTCGGGCGATCCGCCCAATCCGATCGATCCGCCATCCGGCTGCCGGTTTCACACCCGTTGTCCGTTTGCGGAGCCGCTCTGCGCAAACGACACGCCAAAACTCAGCGATCTCGATACAATGGGCCATCAGGCGGCGTGCTACATGGCCATAGCTGGCTCGGGGCACAGCCGCGCGCCGGCAAAAGCAAGAGGAGACAACGCGGCATGACCAGACCCACCCCCAAGGACGTCAAGGCGATCGCGCACGTCGCCGACGTGCCCGCTGATGACGAGGCCGCCAACCGCATCGCCAATTCGATCGGGCCCGCATTTGATGGCTTCGCGCCGATCAGTGGCACGCTGCCGTTCGATCTTGAGCCGGCGAGCTTCCTGACGGCCCAGATCGCGCAGAAGATCGAGAAGGTGTCGAAATGAGCACCGAGCCTGCCCTGATGACGTTGACCGCGGTCGCCAAGGCGATTGCCGAGAAGAAGCTGTCCTCGCACGAGGTGACGCGCGCCGTGCTGCACCGGATTGCGCAATGGCAGCCGCGCCTCAATGCCTATATGGCGATCGAATCCGAACAGGCGCTGGCCGCTGGCGACGAAGCCGATGCCGCCCTCGCCAAGGGCAAAAGCCGCGGCGTGCTGCATGGCGTGCCGATGGCGCACAAGGACATGTATTACGACGCCGGCAAGGTCGTGACCTGCGGCTCGCTGATCCGCCGCGATTTCGTGCCGAAGACGACTGCGACCGCGTTGCAGCGGCTTAAGGACGCCGGACAGGTCCGGCTCGGATCGCTGCAAATGGTCGAGTTCGCCTTTGGTCCGACCGGCCACAACGTGCATTACGGCGCGGTGCATAATCCCTGGAATGTCGATCACATCACCGGTGGCTCGTCGTCGGGGTCGGGCTCGGCGGTCGCCGCGCGCCTGACCTTTGCCGCGCTGGGCTCCGACACCGGCGGGTCGATCCGGATGCCCGCGCATTTCTGCGGCGTCACCGGCCTGAAGACCACGGTCGGGCGCGTCAGCCGTGCCGGCGCGATGCCGCTGTCGCAATCGCTCGACACCGTCGGTCCGCTGGCGCAGACGGCGGAGGATTGCGCGCTGCTGCTCGGCCTGATGGCCGGCGCCGATCCCGAGGATCTCACGGCCTCGACGCAGCCGGTGCCGGACTACATGGCAGCAACCAGGGAATCGCTGAAAGGTCTCAAGATCGGCGTGCCCACGGCGTTTTATGTCGACGATCTCGATCCCGAGGTGGCGCGCATCCTCGACGAGACGATCACGACTCTCAAGAAGGAGGGCGCCGAGATCGTCAAAGTCGAGCTGCCGGATCAGCGCCAGCTCAGTGCTGCCTCGCAGCTGGTGCTCGCCGCCGAGTCGGCGGCCTTCCACAAGCGCTGGATGATCGAGCGCCCGCAGGATTACGGCGCACAGGTGCTGATGCGGCTGCAGAACGGCCTGACGATTCCGGCGGTCAGCTATCTCGAGGCAATGCGCTGGCGCGGGCCTGCGCTCGCCGCCCACAATGCCGCCGTCAGCGGCGTCGATGCGATGATCGCCCCGGTGGGGCCAATTCCGGCACCGACCATTGCGGAAAGCGATGTCGGCAATGGTCCGGGTTCGGAGGCCGTGATCCAGCGCCTGACGCGGTTCACCCGTCCGGTCAACTATCTCGGCCTGCCGTCGCTCGCGATTCCGAGCGGCTTCACCAAGTCTGGACTACCGGTCGGCATGCAGCTGATCGGGCGCTCCTTCGAGGAGGCCGTGCTGCTGCGGATCGGCGCCGCCTTCCAGCGCGCGACCGACTTCCACGCACAGGTGCCCAAACTCGCATGACCGACCTCGTCGCGATCGACAACCTCAACATCCGCTTCACCGGCGATCGCACGGTGCATGCCGTGAACGATCTCAGCCTGTCGCTCGGCGAAGGCGAGGTGTTGGGGCTGCTCGGCGAATCCGGCTCCGGCAAGAGCGTGACGTTGCGCGCATTGATGCGGCTATTGCCGAAGAAGCGGACGCAGATCTCAGGCAGCGTGAAGGTGCTGGGACGGGACGTGCTGGCGATGGACGACGAGGCGCTGTCCGCCTTCCGCGGCCAGACCGTCTCGATGATCTTCCAGGAGCCGGCGCTCGCGCTCGATCCGGTCTACACGATTGGCCGGCAGATCACTGAGGCCGTGATGCGCCACGAGGGCAAGAGCGAGCGCGAAGCCACCGCGCGCGCGCTGGAGATGCTCGAAGTGGTGCGGATCCCTTCCGCAAAGCGACGGCTGGATTCCTATCCGCACGAAATGTCGGGCGGCATGCGGCAACGCGCGATGATCGCGCTGGCGCTCGCCTGTAAACCGAAGATCCTGCTCGCGGATGAACCGACCACTGCGCTCGACGCCACGGTGCAAATCCAGATCCTGTTGCTGCTGCGCGAGCTGCAGCGCGAATTCGGCATGTCCGTCATCTTCGTGACCCACGACATCGGTGTCGCCATCGAGATCTGCGACCGCGTCGCGGTGATGTATGCCGGCCAGATCGTGGAGCAGGGCGCCTTGCGGGACATCGTGCGCGCGCCGGCCCACCCCTACGCGAAGGGGCTCTTGGCCTCGACCATCCATGGCGCCAAGCGCGGCCAGCGGCTGGAGACCATTCCGGGCACGCCGCCCTCGCTCGATCACGCGCCGGTCAGTTGCTCATTCGCACCGCGCTGCAGCGTGGCCGAGCCGCGTTGTAGTGAAGGCTTGCCGCCCAATGCGCAGGTTACGCCCGGCCATTTTGCGCGGTGCATCCTGGCTGAACCGGCAGTGGCTGCTATCTAGAGCTTGCGCGAGATTTCTGTCGTCACCCCACGCAAATACCGCTAGGTTCCACGAGGGCGCGCAAACATCGCGCGCGGGAATCGGGGGACGTCCATGTATCTGTCGGGTGAAGGCATTATCGTCATTCTGTTTGTCGGCCTCGTGGCCGGCTGGCTGGCCAGCAAGGTCGTGCGTGGTGCCGGTCTCGGCATCATCGGCGACATCGTCGTCGGTATCGCCGGCGCGTTCATTTCCACGCTGATTTTCCCGCGGCTCGGCTTCCATCTCGGCGGCGGCCTGGTGTCCGAGATTATCTATTCCGCGATCGGCGCGGTCATCCTGCTGCTGATTGTGCGGTTGGTCCGAAGATAAGTTAGCTCGCGCGGGCGACCGCGTCCGCGATCCAGCGCCGTACCGCGGCAATTCGCCGGTCCCGTGCCTGTTCGGTGCGGGATATCAGGTAGATCGTCTCAGTGTGCGTGGCCTCGAATGCAAACGGGGCGACCAGCCTCTTGCCGAAACCCGGCCGGGTCTTGATCAGCGGCGCCATCCCCAGCGCGACACCGAGCCCGTGCTCGGCTGCCTCGAGCACCGCCGGCACGCTGTCGAGCCACAGATGCCCACGCGGGACGAGGTGCGGCAGCCCGGCATCCTTCAGCCAGGCCGGCCACGCCCGCGGTTGCGTCGTGACGTGGATCAGCACCTCGCGCGACAGGTCCGCAGGGGTCCGCAAGCCGCCCTTGACCAGCGCCGGCACACAGACCGGCAGTCCCCTGACCTGGACCAGCGGCTCGATCTTCAGCCCGGCTGAGTGCTCCCGGCCGTAGCGGATCGCGACATCGACACGGGAGCCGTTGAAGTCGGCATATTGATGGGTGGCCTCGATCCGCAGCGTCAGTTGCGGATGGCGCCTTTTGAACTCGGGCAACGCCGGCAGCAGCACGGCGCTGGTGAAGAACGGCAGCGAGCTGATCCAGAGTTCGCCGCTGGTCTCACGGCGTTGCCGCAGCATGTCGCGGCTGGCTTCCTGCAGCGTCGCCAGCGCCGCCGACACCTTGGCAAGATAGCGCTCACCCTCGGCCGTCAATCGCACCGAGCGCGCGCCGCGGACGAAGAGCTTTGTGCCGAACTGCTCCTCCAGCCCACGGATCTGGTGGCTGATCGCCGACGGGCTCAGCGACAGGTCGCGGGCGGCGCGGCGGAAGCTCAATTGTGTGGCCGCGCGCTCGAAGGCGAGCAGCGCCGTCAATGGCGGAATGATCCGTGAATCAGGTCCGTCTGATAGATGAATTTGACTCATCTCAAGTGATGAATTGCCTTTTGCCATCGCAGTTATTTCCAGCTCAGATCACAGGAGAGAGCTTAATCCTCCTCATCTCACGGATCGTCACTTTTGGCCATCTTCGAACCGCTTGCTGCGCCCAATCACTGGAAGCCATCGGCGCTGGCGGCCGGGCCGTTCCCCGGCCTGCAGGGCGGTGCGGTCGCAAGCCTCCTGGCCGCGGAGGTCGAGGCGATGGCGAGCCGGCGCAATTGGGGGACCGCGATATCAGCGGCGGCCTGGTTCCTGCGGCCGACGCCGATGGCGGAGTTGCGCACGCAACTCGCTGTTGTGACCGAGGGTGGCCGCATCAGCGTCGTCGACAACACGCTGTGGCCGGTCGGCGAGGACGAGCCCTGTGCCACGGTGCGTGTGACCCTGGCGCGCGAACGCGCGGTGGAGGTTCCGGGCTTTCGCGAACAGGCGGCGGATGCCATCGATCCGTCGCAGTTTCCACTGCGCAGTCCGCACGCCGTCCATGGCCGCAGCTGGTTCATGGATGCGATGGAAGCCCGTGCCGGCGGCGATGCCGCCTGGTTCCGGATGCGTGACAACGTGATCGCGGGGGCCGGTCCGCTGGCAGGGGTGCTCGGTCCCGCAGACTGGACCCATGGTATCGGACGCCCCGTCCAGAACGTGGTGGCGGACCCCAATCCGAACCTGACGGTCCAGCTGTTCAGGTCGCCGCGCGGCGCGTGGGTGGGCGTCCGGGCCGAGACAAGCTGGCGCCCGGAGGCCGGCCTTGGCGTCGGCAGCGGTGTGTTGCTTGATGTTTATGGCGAGATTGGCCGGGTCTCGATGTCGGTCATTCTCGTGCCCTTTTCGAGAACCGTGCCCGCCTAACGGCTCGGTTCGGCAGCAAACCAGCCATCATTCCTTCAACTCTCTGTGTCATCACGCGAATACGGTCGCGAACCACTTCGGGGCTTAACGCGACTTAAATGGACGATGGGCACAAACGTGGGTACAACGTGGCCATCACGTAACCCTTTTGTAGAGACCGGATTTTATGGCAGCTGCTCCCGCTGTCCGGCGTTCCGAATTGAGTGAGGCGCTGCGCGCATGCCGCAGTGCCTTTATCGGCGTCGGTCTCATGAGTTGCATGATCAACCTGCTATACCTGACAGGTTCGATGTTCATGCTGGAGGTCTACGACCGGGTGCTGCCGAGCCGCAGTGTTCCGACCCTGGTCGGCCTCGCGGTCATCGCCGGCGGTCTCTACATGGCCCAGGGCTTCCTGGATCTGCTGCGCGGACGGATCCTCGGCCGCGTTGGAACCTCGCTCGACGAAGCGCTGAACGCGCGGGTGTTCGACACTGTCGTGCGTCTGCCGCTGATGGTCGGCAATCGCAATGAGGGCCTGCAGCCGCTCCGCGACCTCGACAATGTGCGCTCGTTCCTCGGCAGCATGGGGCCGGGTGCGTTCTTCGATCTGCCCTGGCTGCCGTTCTACTTGGCGATCTGCTTTGCGTTCCATTGGCTGCTTGGCCTCACCGCGCTGTTCGGCGCCGTCATCCTGGTGACGCTGACGCTGATCACCGAATACATGTCGCGCACGCCGGCCAAGGAAGCGATGTCGCTCGCGGCGCGGCGCAACGATCTCGCCGCCTCCAGCCGTCGCAATGCCGAGGTGCTCGTCGCGATGGGCATGGCCGGGCGAATGAACAGGCGCTGGAACGCGGCCAACGACGAATATCTGGTCGGCAACCAGCGCGCCAGTGACGTCACTGGCGGCCTCGGCGCGATCGCCAAGGTGCTGCGCATGATGCTGCAGTCCTCCGTGCTCGCGGTCGGTGCGTATCTGGTGATCCACCAGGAGGCCACCGGTGGCATCATCATCGCCGGTTCGATCCTGAGCGCGCGGGCGCTGGCACCGGTCGATCTTGCGATCGCACACTGGAAGGGCTTTATGGCCGCACGCCAGAGCTGGCAGCGCCTCAACCGTCTGCTGCAGCAGGTTCCCGCGCCTGCCGCGCAGACCTTGCTTCAGGCGCCGACGAAGAAGCTGTCGGTCGAAGGCGTGACCATGGTCGCGCCGGGCGACCAGCGGATCATCGTGCAGGACATCACCTTTGCCGTCGAGGCCGGCACCGGCGTCGGCGTGATCGGCCCAAGTGGTTCCGGAAAATCCTCGCTGATCCGTGCGCTGGTCGGCGTCTGGGCGCCGGCGCGCGGCAAGGTGCGGCTCGACGGCGCCGCGCTCGATCAATGGTCGTCGGACGTGCTCGGCCGCTATGTCGGCTACCTGCCGCAGGACGTCGAGCTGTTCGGCGGGACAGTCGCGCAGAATATCTGCCGCTTCGATCCCGAGGCCAAGTCGGAGGGTATCATCGCCGCGGCGAAAGAGGCCGGCGTGCACGAGATGATCATCAAGATGCGCGAGGGCTATGACACCCAGGTCGGCGAGCAGGGTACCGCGCTATCGGCCGGCCAGGCGCAGCGCGTCGCGCTGGCGCGCGCGCTCTACGGCAATCCGTTCCTGATCGTGCTGGACGAGCCGAACTCCAATCTCGACAGCGAAGGTGACGAGGCGCTGACCCGCGCGGTGCGCGGCGCCCGCGAGCGCGGCGCCGTTGTCGTCGTGGTCGCGCACCGGCCGATCGGCATTGAGGGCGTCGATCAGCTCCTGGTGCTGAAGGACGGCCGCATGCAGACCTTTGGCCCGAAGGAGACCGTGCTCGGACAGGTGCTGCAGCGGGTCGCGCCGCCGACACCGATCAAGATCGTCGCCGATGCGGGAGCGGCCAAGTCATGACCGATCAACCTCGCAACGCGCATCGCTCGATCAGGAAGCATCTCATCGTCGGCCTGGTCGTGGTCCTGGTTCTCGGCGGCGGGGTCGGCGGCTGGGCCTCGTCGGTGCCGATCTCAGGTGCGTTGATCGCGCCGGGCTCGGTGGTGGTCGATTCCAACGTCAAGAAGGTGCAGCATCCGACCGGCGGCGTGGTCGGCGAGGTGCGGGTGCACGACGGCGACCTGGTCAAGGCCGGCGACATCGTCGTGCGCCTCGACGAGACGGTCGTGAAGGCAAGCCTTGCGATCGTGGTCAAGACTTTGAACGGTCTTTACGCGCGCGCTGCCCGGCTCGAGGCCGAACAGCGAGGCCTCGACAAGATCGTCTATCCGCCGCAACTTTCCGATCAGGCCAGTGATACCGATGTCCGCGACATCATGGCGAGCGAAACCAAGCTGTTTGACGTTCGTGTCAACGGCCGTGTCGGCCAGAAGGCGCAGCTTCGCGAGCGCGTCACCCAGCTCAACGAGGAGATCTCCGGGCTGGAGGCGCAGGAAGCGTCCAAGGACAAGGAGATCGCCCTGGTGCAGCAGGAGCTGGTCGGCGTCCGCCAACTTTACGAGCAGCATCTGGTGCAGCTCACCCGCCTGACCACATTGGAGCGCGACGCGGCGCGGCTCTCCGGCGAGCGCGCGCAATACATCGCCTCCCGCGCCCAGGCCAAGGGTAAGATCACCGAGACCGAGCTGCAGGTCATCCAGGTCGACAAGGACATGCTCGCCGAGGTCTCCAAGGATCTGCGCGAGACCAACGACAAGATCGGCGAATTCGTCGAGCGCAAGGTCACCGCCGAAGACCAGCTCCGCCGCGTCGATATCCGCGCGCCGCAGGACGGCATGGTGCTGCAATCGACGGTGCACACCGTCGGCGGCGTCATCACCGCCGGCGACGCCATCATGATGATCGTGCCGCAGGGCGACGCGCTCTCGGTCGAGGCCAAGGTCAATCCGCAGGACATCGACAAGCTGCAGATCGGCCAGAAGACGCTGCTGCGGCTCTCTGCCTTCAACCAGCGCACCACGCCGGAACTGAACGGCGTCGTCACCCGCGTCTCTGCCGACGTCACCACCGACCAGCGCACCGGGCAGAGCTACTACACCATCCGCGTCTCGATGCCGCCCGAGGAGATCAAGCGCCTTGGCGACGTCAAGGTCATTCCAGGCATGCCGGTGGAAGCCTTCGTCCAGACCGGCGACCGCACCATGCTGTCCTACCTGATGAAGCCGCTCAGCGACCAGTTCATGCGCTCGTTCCGCGAGAGGTGAGTTTTTCGCAGATGTCCTCGTAGCCCGGATGAAGCGAAGCGAAATCCGGGACAGCTCCATCTACCGCGCGACCGCTCCCGGATTGCGCTTCGCTCCATCCGGGCTACGGCTTTAAAGTTACTGCGACAAATTCCGCAGCAGCAATTCCAGCGCCGCCTTCGCAAACGCCTGCATATTGGCCTGCCGGTCGGAGCTCGCGGTCTCCAGCGTGATCACCTGTTGCTGCGGGCCGGCCACCGCCATGCAGCTATGGCCGGCGGCGTCACCGTAGCGGTTGCCAGTCGGTCCGGTCGCGCCGGTCTCGGACAGTCCCCAGTCGGTTGAAACGCGCTCGCGGATCTGGCGTGCGAGCAACTGCGCGTAGGGTTCGGATGCCGAGCGGATGCCGCGCATGGCGTCGTCGGGGATGTCCATCAAGACGCGCCGGGCGTCGCGCGTGTAGATCACACCGCCGCCGAGGAAATAGGCCGAGGCCCCGGCCACTGACAGCAGTGATGCGGAGATCAAACCGCCGGTCGAGGATTCCGCGACCGCAATCGTCTGCTTGTTGGCGATCAGCTTCGCCGCGATCTGCTCGGCGATGGCAAATAGCTCTTTCATCTCGTTAGCTCCGGTGCAGGATTCGCTTCAACAGCGGCTTCTTGTCGGCGGGCTTGTCCGCTAGCGAGTCTCTCCCTGGCGGCCCATGTTTTCCTAGCACACGGCCACGCTGTTTGCGCAAGTTGCGGGTACGCGGCTAGCCTGATTGAATGTGAGGCAAGAACCAAGCGGCGCGGCTTACAACATGCCGTGAGCACGTGCGCTCCAGAGGAAACCCCATGACGTCGCCGATCGCAGGCGGCGTGGATTGCGATCTGCATCCCGCCGTACCTCACCTGACCAGCCTGCTGCCGTACATGAACGACTACTGGCGCGACCAGGTGACGACGCGCGGCATGACCGACCTGATTTCGCAATCCTACCCGATCAATTCGCCGATCTCGTCGCGGCCGGACTGGCGGCCCGCGCAGGGTAAGCCGGGTTCTGATCTTGTCGACATGCAGCGGCAGGCGCTCGACAAGCTTGGTACGGCCTATGGCATCTGCAATCCGCTCTACGGCGTGCAGATGGTGTTTTCCGAGGACATGGCCAACGCGTTTTGCCGCGCGCTGAACGATTGGCTGGTGAAGGAATGGCTCGACAAGGACGATCGCCTGCGCGGCTCGATCGTGATCCCGGTGCAGAGCATCGAGAAAGCGGTCGCCGAGATCGAGCGCTGCGCGCAGGACAAGCGCTTCGTCCAGGTGCTGATGCTTGTGATGGGCGACATGCCGCTCGGCAAGCGCCACTACTGGCCGATCTACGCCGCGGCCGAGCGTCTCAGTCTGCCGATCGGCATCCATGCCGGCAGCGCCTACCACAACCCGCCGACCTCGGTCGGCTGGGGTTCCTATCACATCGAGGACTATGTCGCACAGGCGCAGGCGTTCCAGACCCAGCTCACCAGCCTGATCGTCGAGGGCGTGTTCGTGCGCCATCCGAACCTGAAGATGGTCATGCTCGAGAGCGGCTTCACCTGGCTGCCGCCGTTCCTGTGGCGGCTGCACAAGTTCTGGCGCGGGATACGCATGGAAACGCCGTGGGTCGACCGTGCGCCGCTGGAGATTGTGCGCAGCAACATCCGTTTCTCGCTGCAGCCGGTCGACGCGCCGCCGGACGGCGACACGCTGAACCGGCTTTTCGACCATATGCAGTCGGACGAATTGATCCTATTCTCGTCAGACTATCCGCACTGGCAGTTCGACGGCGACGAGGTGTTGCCGCAAGGAATGTCGCAGGATCTGGTCCGCAAGATCATGATCGACAACCCGCTCGCGACCTACGGCCGTCTGAAAGAGAATGTGAAGGAGACGACGCCATGAACGTTCAGATTCGCGAGCGTCCGCAGACCGCATCGTCCACCGGCATCAAGACCGCGATCGCCGATTGCGATATTCATCCGGCGCGCGCGACCAACGACGAACTTCATCCGTTCCTCGCAAAGCGCTGGCACGCGCATCTCGAAACCTTCGGTGTCCATCAGTATCAGGGCATGATGGGAGGCCCGCCGTACCCGAAGGCGCAGCCGAACGCCTCGCGCCGCGATGCCTATCCGCCGGAAGGCGGCCCGCAGGGCTCGTCGCTGTCCTTCATGCAGAAGCAGCTTCTCGACCCCAACAATGTCGCGCTCGGCGTGCTCAATCCGCTCAACACCGGGCAGGGCATCCGCAACCAGGATCTCGCGGCGGCGATCTGCGCGGCGATCAATGACTGGCAGATCGAGAAATGGACCAGCAAGGACTCGCGGTTGAAGGGCTCGGTCGTCGTCGCCAATGAAGACGGCGTGTCGGCCGCGGCTGAAATCCGCAAGCGCGCGGGCGATCCGAATTTCGTTCAGGTGCTGCTGCTCAGCCGCAACGTCGAGCCGCTGGGACAGCGCCGCTACTGGCCGATCTATGAAGCCGCCCAGGAGGCTGGCTTGCCGGTCGGCGTGCACGCGTTCGGCTTCGGCGGCAACCCGATCACGGCATCGGGCTGGCCGAGCTATTACATCGAGGAAATGGTCGGCCATTCGCAATGCCAGCAGACCGCGCTGGCGAGCCTCGTGCTTGAAGGCGTGTTCGAACGCTTTCCCAGACTGAAGATGGTGATGGTCGAGGCCGGCTTCGGCTGGGCGCCGTCGCTGGCCTGGCGCCTCGACAAGGTGTTCGCGCGGCTGCATGCCGAGGTGCCGCATCTGAAGCGCAAACCGTCGGAGTATATCCGCGACCACATCTGGTGGACCACGCAGCCGATGGAGGACCCGGAGAGCCGCGACCATCTGTTCCAGACCATCGAATGGATCGGCTGGGACAAGCTCTTGTTCGCGACCGACTATCCGCATTGGGACTATGACGAGCCGTCACGCGTGCTGCCGGCCGGCGTCAGCGACGCCAACCGCCAAGCGTTCTATCTCGACAATGCCCGGAAGCTCTACGGTATCTCATAGATGGCGCGTCATGTGATCGCCTCGGTGGACGAGCTGCCGCCGGGGTCGCGAAAATTCCTCGAGATCGAGGGCCGACCGATCGCGGTCTTCAACGTCAAGGGCGAGTTCTTCGGCCTGTTGAACCGCTGCCCGCACCAGGGCGCGGCGCTGTGTGAGGGTCCGCTGATTGGCCTGGCCTCCTCATCCGATCCCGGCGAGATCGAGTATACAAAGCTCGGCGAGATCATCCGCTGCCCGTGGCACGGCTGGGAGTTCGACATCCGCACCGGCCAGTCTTATTGCGATCCCCGCCGCTTCCGCGCGCGCGCCTATCCGGTTAACGTCGAGCCGGGCACCAATCTGGTGAAGGGACCGTATATCGCCGAGACCGTCAGGGTTGCGGTCGAGAGCGACTATGTGGTGGTGGAGTTGTAGCTTGCGGTCATTCCGGGGCGATGCGTAGCATCGAACCCGGAATGACGGCGGTTGAAGCCTACTCCGCCTTGCCATGTCCCATCATCTGCCGCTCGCGCGCGTAGCGCACCAGCGCGACGTAGCGGTAGATGCCGTGGACGAACTTGCCGTAGGGCATCGTGATGAACAGCGCGAACACCACGCCGAGATGCAACGCCAGCAGCGGGCCCATTGCGCCGGTGTCGCGCCAGAGCAGGAGCGCCAGACCGGTGATGCTGGTCAGGAACAGCATCACGATGAATGCGGTGTCCATGCCCATCTGCCGCTCATCGACCAGCACGCGGTCGCGCTTCCATTTCTCAGTGAGCAGGCCGATCGGGCCGATCACGAGGCCAATGCCGCCGAGCGTGCCCAATACGACGGGCAGGTCCCACCACGCATAGGGCGCCTCGCGCGCCAAGAGATAGTGATACAGCGTGCCGACGCAGGTCGCGGCGAAGCACAGCCCAAAACCGTAGAAGGTGAAGTGGTGATACAGCTTGCGGCGGTCGGTCGGCTGGTCGTCCTCGTTGAAGCAGCCGACGCCGCCGCCGTCGAGGTAGCGCAGCTCGCCGGCATCGCGCATCGCCTGCAGCAGCGATTTGGCGTCGGTCTTCATACCGACGGGCTCACCGATGTCGCGCCAGAACGCGCGGACGCCCATCGCCAGTGCGAGGATGGCGTAGAGCAGGGCCACGCCGAACAGCAGCGCCATCGCATTGTGCGGCATCAATTTATAGAATGCGCCAGGGCCGGTGTGGATGCCGTACAGCACGCCACGGTCATTGACTGCGGCAAAGCCGAAGATGAAGGCGGCGACGCTGAGCGCGGCGATCAGGCTGATGACGAGGCCGTTGCGCGCGAACGCTCCGGCGAAAGCGCGCGGCCAGGCATAGGCGGCGTAGGATTCGGCGCGCGCGACGGCAAGCGTCTTCGGCACGTTGACGTTGAATTCGTGCGGCGGCGAGAACTGGCAGTCGGTGTAGCAGGCGCCGCAGGAATGGCAGAGATTGGCGAGATAGTTGAGATCGCCGTCGGAGAAGGCGCGCCGCATCTCCATCGCGGGAAACACCGCGCACAGGCCCTCGCAATAGCGGCAGGAGTTGCAGACCGTCATCAAACGGTCGGCCTCCTGCAAAATCTTGGTCCCGTGCATTGTGTTGTATATCCCGTTAGTGCTTCGCCAGCCCTTTGCCTTCCAGCCAAGTCTGGATCAGGCCGGCGACCTCGGCGTTGTTCTTGTCCATCATCATCATGTGCGAATTGCCTGATATGCCTGCTTTCGGCAGGTCGACGACATCGACGCTGCCGCCGGCAGCCCTGATCGCGTCGGCGAACGCGCCGCCGGTGACGCGGATCTTCGGCCAGCGCGAGTCGCGCTCGATGTAGTCGCCATAGACCATCAGTGTCGGGATGTTCTTGAGTGCGTCGACCTTGGCGAGATCGCCGACGCCGGCCGGCTCGATCGCGATCAGCGCCTTCACCTTGTCGGGTCGCGCCTGGGCGACCTTGAAGCCGAAGGTGCCGGCCTGGCTGTGGAACAGGATGATGCAGGGGCCGACGCGGTCGATCTCGGCGATATAGGCCGCGACCGTCGCATCATCGGTCGTGGTCCAGCGCGGCACGTTCTGCTTGACGAAGTTCTCGTAGCCCTCGTTCGGGAACTGGCTGCCCGGCATCAGCTTGCGCTTGGCCGGATCGGGATCGTAGGAGCCGGGACCGTCGCCGATGCGAAACCGCTCGAACGGATTGGAGGTGGTGAGGAACACCGGCTCACCCTTGAAGATGTCAGGGTATTGCGCCCAGCCGGCGCGGCCGCGCTCGACTGCGTCCGAATTGTAGACGCTCCAGCCCTTGCGCAGGAAATAGTTCAGCCAGCCTTCACGGCCGTCAGGCGTCGTCTCGTAGGTCACACCGGTCAATCCGCCGCCATGCCACAGCAGCAACGGATAGGCGCCTTTTTCGTTCTGCGGCAGGAAGTACTGCACGTACATCTGCTCGACCTGATAGGTGCCGTTCGGATCGACCTTGGCCGGGACGCCGCCCGGCGTGAAGGTAACGTCCTTCACCGGTTTGCCTGAGATTTCGACGAGGCGCCCGCCGACATGGAACGAGCCCATGTCGCGCAGCGCAAGCGGCTCGGCGGCATGGGCTGCTGTTGAAACCATCAAAGCCGCGGCTGCGGCGGCAAGTGCAATCCGGGGCATGCTTCCCTCTCGTTGTTCTCAGTTCCGCGCATCAGTTCCGCGCATTCTTCGCCGCTTCCCGTCCGGCGACGCGGCCGAACACGCTGCCGATGGTCATGCCCATGCCGGCGGCATAGCCCTTGCCGAGCACGTTGCCGGCCATGATCTCGCCGGCGGCGAACATGTTGGCGGACGGCTTGCCGTCCGCCATCAGCATCCGCGACTGCTTGTTCACGCGGGTGCCGAGATAGGTGAAGGTGATGCCGGGCCGCACCGGATAGGCGAGGTAGGGCGGTGTCTCGATCTTGCGCGCCCAATGCGTCTTCGGCGGCGCGATGCCTTCGGTGCGGCAATCGTCGAGGATGGTGTGATCGAAGGTGCCCGGCTGCACCGCGGCGTTGAATTCGGTGATGGTTTTTTCCAGCGCGCCCGGATCGAGCTCGAGCTTGCCGGCGAGCTGGGCGATGGTTGCGCCCGCGATCGGCGGAAACAGCGTCGGCATGAAGCTGGTCACGACGGTGGAGTCGAAGATGATGTAGGCGATCTGGTCGGGTTGCGCCGCGACCAGCCGGCCCCAGATTGCGTAGCGCTTCGGCCAGATGTCCTCGCCCTCGTCATAGAAGCGCTCGGCATGCTTGTTGACGACGATGCCGAACACGACAGAGTCATGACGGGTGATGATGCCGCCATCGAATTTCGGCGCACGGGCGTCGATTGCCACCGCGTGGCATTGCGTCGGATCGCCGATCTGCTGCACGCCCCTGGCCAGCAGCATCTTCAGGATCGCGCCGCGGTTATAGGGTGTGCCGCGGATCAGGAAATTGTCGGCGGCCTCGCCCCAATATTCCTTCAGCCATTCGATATTGGCCTCGAAGCCGCCGGCGGCCGCGACCAGCGTGGAAGCGCGCACCTCGGTCTTGCCGTTGACTGGCTGCTTCAGCTGAGCCGAGAGGAACATGCCGGCCTCGATCTTGAGATCGATCACCTCGGCATCATAGAGGACGTCGACACCGAGCTCCTCGGCCGTGCGATAGAGCGCATTCAGCATCGCGCGGCCGCCGCCGAGGAAGAACGAGTTGGTGCGGCCGAGGCTCAACGTGCCCCCGAGCGACGGTTGCCAGCGCACGCCCTGTTCGACGATCCAGTTCAGGATGTCCTTGGACTCGCGGATCATGAAGCGGGCCAGTTCCTCGTCGGTCTGGCCGCCGGTCACCAGCAGCAAATCCTTCCAGAACTCCTCCTCGGTGTAGGGGCCTGTGAGGATCTCGGTCGCCTCGTCATGGGCGCAGCGCATGTTGCGCGTGTGGCGGGTGTTGCCGCCGCGGTAGAACTTTGGCGCGCCTTCCAGCACCAGCACGGAGGCGCCCGCACGCCTTGCGCTGATCGCGGCACAAAGCGCGGCGTTGCCGCCGCCGATCACCAGCACGTCGAACCTGCGCGTCAAATCGACCATGCGCTCTTGTTATCGTTGTTGGCATGGAAAGCAAAGCAGGAGCCGGCCAGGCGCATACCCGGCCGGCAATTTCGGGACTTACGCGGCGACGGCTTCGCGCGTCTCGATGGTGCGGCCGCCGCGATAGATCATGAGGGCACCAGCCATGCTGCAGGCTGCGGCGCACATCAGCCAGAGCCCGGGGGAGGCCTTGTTGCCGGTTAATGCGACCAGTCCCGTCGCAGCGAAGGGCGTGAACGTGCCAAACAGTCCGGCGGCCAGAGCAAATGCCAACGAGAAGCAGGTCGTCCGTACATGACTGGGCACGATCTCGACTAGCGCGCCCAGCATCGTCCCGCTGTACACGCCGAAGTACATCGAGAACATCATCCCGACGACAATCAGTTTGCCGAAAGTCGGATCCGCCGTAAGCCATGCCAAGGCAGGATAGGCTGTGACCAAGGAGAGCGCGGTAATGGCCAACAGTACCGGCTTGCGGCCGATGCGGTCAGACAGAGCGCCACCGATCGGGTTCCAGATGAAGTTGGTGACCGCGACCATCATGGTGACTTGCAGGGCCTCCTTCTTCGGAAGCAGCAGCACCTTTTCAACGAACGAGGGCGTATAGACGGTGACGAAATAAAACGTCACGGTGGTCATGACCGCCAGCATCATTCCAAGAAGCACGATGCGCCAGTTCGCGAGCGCTGACGCAAACACCTCGTTTGCGGTGGGATGCTTCTTCATCGCCAGGAACTCCGGGGTTTCCTCCAATGTCCGGCGCAGGATGAAAATAACAGGAATGATCAGGCAGCCGATGAAGAACGGAATGCGCCAGCCCCACGCCATGATCTCTGTGTCGGGCATCACGGCACTGAGTGTGAGACCAAGCAGTGAAGCGACGAAGATGGCGACCTGCTGGCTAGAGGACTGGAACGAGGTGTAGAAACCCCTGTTGCCAGGGGTTGCAATCTCCGCGAGATAGACCGAGACGCCGCCCAGTTCGACTCCAGCGGAGAATCCCTGCACCAATCGGCCAATCAGAACCAGAATTGGGGCCGCAACACCGATACTGGCGTAGCTCGGGCAAATCGTGATGATGACGGTGCCCAACGCCATGATCGCCAGCGTTACGATCAGGCCCTTGCGACGGCCGATCCGGTCGATATAGGCGCCGAGCACAATCGCACCGACCGGGCGCATCAGCGCGCCGAGCCAGAACACGCCGAAGGTGTTGAGCAGTGCTGCGGTCTCGTTCTGCGAGGGGAAGAATGCCTTGGCGATGTACGGGGCATAGAAGCCGAACAGGAAGAAGTCGAATTGCTCGAGGAAATTGCCGCTGGTCGCGCGCAGGATGGCGCCGAGGCGCGATTTGATTTGCGGTACTTGCGATGAACTCGACTGCGGCATAACGCCCTCTCCTCCCCGTGGTATAAGGGCTGGCGAAAAGAACCACGCCAGCCAAGGCAGTTAGCCTGCCTTATGCGGCAATTTGGCACGCCTGTTCGGTGCGACCAACCCGAAAACGCGCCGGAGGCCATGGGAAAATAGCCGTAGACAAAATGGCTTGACGCAGCGTGCGCTGCATCAAGACGACGCGTGCGCCGATGCAGTGACCCAGTTCCGGAATACCGCCAGCTTCGGCGAATCCGCGCGCCCCTGTGGCGAGACGAGATAGAAGCCGGCATCCGCCGGCAACGCGATCTTGAAAGGCACCACGAGGCGGCCCTTGGTGATGTCGTCCTGCACATAGGAGGTTCGGCCCATCGCGACGCCCATCCCGTCGATCGCCGCCTGGATCGTCACGAACACCAGGTCGAAGGTAGCGCCCGGCTGCTTGGAAATGTCGGTGGGCAGGCCGGCCGCGGTCAGCCACAGGCGCCAGTCGTCGCTGTTGGTGTTGGATGTGTGCAGCAGCACATGATCCCGGAGGTCTTCGGGGCAATTCAGCGGCTTGCTTCCCTGCATCAGTGACGGGCTGCAGACCGGGAACAATTCATCCGCTGTGAGCCAGTCGGCTCGCAGGCCGCTCCATTGGCCACGGCCATAGCGGATCGCGGCGTCGACCTTGTCGCGCTGGAAGTCGACCAGGCTGGTCGAGCTGGTGATGCGGACATCGATACCGGGATGCGCTTCCTGGAAGGCCGCGAGCCGCGGCAGCAGCCATTTGGCAGCGAACGATGCCAGGGTGGAGACGGTCAACACGTGATCGTCGTCCTTGCGCAGCAGGCGATCCGTTGCCATCCGCAGGTCGTTGAAGGCGGCACGGACGCCCGGGAGGTATTCGGCGGCCTCCGGCGTCAGGCTGAGCGAGCGGTTCTGGCGGACGAACAGACGCACGCCGAGTTCCTCCTCCAGCCGCCGGATCTGATGGCTGATCGCGGTCTGCGTGACGTTCAATTCGGACGCCGCGACCGTGAAACTCATGTGCCGTGCGGCGGCCTCGAACGCGCGCAGGCCGTTCAGCGAAGGCAGGCGGCTGGTCATCGTCTCGCTGCTCCCAAATACATGACGTTATATCATGCGAAGCGGTACAAAGTGTCGTTTGTGAAGAGGCCTGCTGGCGCCGATATTACGGTCAACAGGTTACCGATAGGAGCCGCAAATGTCCATTTTTACCCATGAATCGATGACAAATCATCATGCCTCAGGCGTTTTGAATCAAGTCGGCGAGACCCTGCATGTCTGGTGGGATCGTTACGAGCGCCGCCGCGAGCTGGCGCACTGGTCGGATCGCGACCTGCACGACATCGGCATGTCACGCAGCGACATCGTATTCGAGATCGACAAACCGTTCTGGCGGGCCTGAACGGCCGCTATCGCCGGCGCCGCCTCCATAGAGGGGCGCCGGCCAACTTTCCACCCCGAGGAGCGTGTCATGACTGCGCCGCGTCTCGATGATCTCAAGCAATATTCCGATGTGCTGCGGGCGAAGAACGGCAGCGAGATCAAGGTGCGTTTCGTCGAGCCGCGCGACCGTGAGGAGCTGCAGAACTACATCCGTTCGCTCTCGACGGGGTCCCGCTACAACCGTTTCCTGGGGGCCATGAGGGAGCTGCCGAAGCTGGAGCTCGAACGTTTCATCCACATCGGCGAGGCCGACCGGTTCACGGTGGTCGCGACGATGGTGGTCGATGGCTTTGAAACCATCGTCGGCGAAGCCCGCTACGCCTTCCATGCCGATACGTCGAGGGTCGAATTTGGCCTGTCGATCGACGACCGGTGGCAGGGGCACGGCATCGGCAAGGCGCTGCTGAAGAACCTCGAATGCCGCGCGGCGTCCTTTGGAGCAGAGCGCATTTTCGGCGACACGCTTCGATCCAACGCATCGATGATCGGCCTCGCCCGCAAGACCGGTTACGCCTTCATCGCCAGCCCCGGCGATTGGAAGCTGGTGCGCTTCGAGAAAGAGATCCACGTCGAACCGCAAGACATTCCCTGTGCCAGCTGGCGGCTCGCCGCCTCCCGCATGGCCGCGATGTCCTCGCTTGCAGTTTGACGAGACTAGGCCCGGTTCTGGCCCCTCCAGAACCGGGCCACTTTTCTTTTCTCACTCCGTAAAATCCGTCGACGTCGCTACCGTCCGCCATTCCGCAAGCTCCTTCGCGACGAACGCGTTCTTCGCCTCGATCCGCTCGACCGTGTCGCTGCCGAGCGGCAGCCGCAGCGGCGGGTTTGCGGCATTCGCCAGCTGAACGAACGCGCCGGCGAGCTTGCGCGGGTCGCCGCGCTGGCCGTGGTTGAAGTCGGTGGCAACTGCGCGGGTCTTGCCGACGCTGGCATGATAATCCTCGATCTGCTGCGCAGTGCGCGACAGCGAGCTCTCATCGAGGAAGTCGGTGCGGAAGAAGCCGGGCTCGACCACCGTCACCTTGATGCCGAGCGGCGCCACTTCGCCGGCCAGTGCCTCGCTGATGCCTTCGACGGCGAACTTGGTGGCGCCGTAGACGCCCCAGCCGGGATAGCCGGTGTAGCCGCCGACGGACGAGATGTTGATGATGTGGCCCGAGCGCTGCCGGCGCATGTGCGGCAGCACCGCGCGCGTGACGCCGAGCAGGCCGAACACATTGGTTTCGAACAGCCGCTGGGTCTCGGCCGCGCAGGCCTCCTCGATCGCGCCGAGCAGGCCGTAGCCGGCATTGTTGACCAGGATATCGATGCGGCCGAACGTCTTGACCGCTTCGCCGGCCGCGGCATGGGCCTCGGCCTCGCTGGTGACGTCGAGCCGCGTGGCCAACAACCGCTTATGCTGGCCGAGCCGCGCGGTGACGGTCTTGGGGTCTCGGGCTGTGGCAACCACCTTATCGCCCGCCTTGAGTGCCGCTTCGGCGATCAGGGCGCCAAAGCCCCGGGAAGCTCCTGTGATGAACCAGACGCGCATGGTGTTGCCCTTTCCCGAGTGGCCGGCGGCGTTGCCGAACCTGATGGCAAACGGATAGCGCCTCGCTATAGATGAGATAATCCGCTATATTTTCGTCAAGCTACTGAGAAATTCTCACCAATGCGGATCGACCCGTCCGACCTTGCAACCTTTCTCGCCATCGCCCGCCACCGGAGCTTTCGCGCGGCGGCGACCGAGCTTGGCGTCTCCGCATCGGCTCTGTCGCATGCCTTGCGCAACATCGAGGAGCGGCTCGATCTCCGGCTGATCAACCGAACCACCCGCAGCGTCGCGCTGACGGAGGCCGGCCAAAGGCTGTTCGCGCGCATCAGCCCGGCGTTTCGCGACATCGACGATGCGCTGGAGGACCTCAATAACTTTCGCGGTAAGCCGGCGGGCACGCTGCGCTTCACCGCGGCGCGCCAGTCCGCGCAGCTCGTGCTGCTGCCTATTGTCACCCGGTTCCTGAAAGCCTTTCCCGACGTTAACGTGGAGGTCATGATCAACGATGCGCTGATCGACATGGTCGCGGCCGGCTTCGACGCGGGCGTGCGCTTCGGTGAGACCATCGCCGCCGACATGATCGCAGTCCCGATCGGTCCGCGGCATCGATTTGCCGTCGTGGGTTCGTCAGCATATTTTAAGACGCACAAGCCTCCGGCCACGCCGCATGAGCTGAAGGGCCTGGCCTGCATCCGCTACCGCTTCAGCAGCGGAGTGATCTATCGCTGGGAATTCGAGCGTGGCGGCATCGAGGTCGATATCGACGTCGCGGGACCGCTGACGTTGAATGACCAGGACCTCATGGTTGACGCAGCGCTCGACGGGGCAGGGCTGGCCTACGTGTTCGAGGCTCAGGTCGAAGCGCTGATCGCCAAGCGTAAGCTGGTGTGCGTGCTCGCCGATTGGTGCCCGGCCTATCCCGGATTCTTTCTCTATTACCCGAGCCGTCGGCAATTGCCGGCCGCACTGCGGGCATTCGTGGATTTTGCGCGCGCTTCACCCTTATAGCCCGGATGGAGCCACACTCTTTCTTCGCCTCTCCCCTTGTGGGAGAGGTCGGATTGCATCGAAGATGCAATCCGGGTGAGGGGTTTAGGTCTGTCGGCGAATTGAAGTCCCTTGAGGGACCTGTACCCCTCACCCGCATCGCATTCCGCTTCGCTGCATGCGCTGCGGCCTCTCCCACAAGGGGAGAGGTGACTTCAAAGGCGCTGCGCGCTCAATTTCCTCGAAACACCGGTTTCCGCTTCTCGATGAAAGCCTGCACCGCTTCCTTGTGATCGGCCGTCGTGGTCAGGCGGATCAGCCGCTCGGCTTCGTGGTCACGCGCGGTGCCGAAGTCGAACAGCAGTGCCTCGTCCAGATTGTCCTTCATGTAGCGAAGCGCCAAGGTCGGGCCTTCGGCCATCGATTTGGCAAGTGCAAAAGCTTGCTCCTGAAGCGTCTCGTCCGACACCACGCGGTTGACGAGGCCAATCTGCTCGCATCTGGCGGCGTCGACCTTCTCGGCGGTGAACATCAGCTCGCGGGCGCGCGCGGTGCCGACCAGGCGCGTCAGCAACCAGGCGATACCGTAATCGCCGCTCAACGCCACGCGCAGATAACCGGTCGAGACGAAGGCCGACTGCGCGGCGATGCGGATGTCGCAGGCCATCGCGAGCGCGAGCCCGGCACCGACCGCGGGGCCGGGCAGCGCGGCAATGGTCGGCTTGCGTACCGAGGTCAGCGCGCCGGTGAGCAGGCGCTGGCGCTCCTGCAAATCGGCAACCTTCTCCTCGTAGGACATGTCGAGCTTCTTCTGGTCGCGATTGGCGCCCATGCCCTTGACGTTGCCGCCGGCGCAGAACGCCGTGCCGGCGCCAGTGATAAGAAGCACGCCGACCTCGGGATTCTCGCCACAGGTCCGGATCATCGTGCGCAGCGCCGGCGTCAGCGTATCCGACATCGCGTTGCGCACTTCGGGGCGGTTCAGCGTGATGATGGCGACGCGGTCGCGGATCACGCAGAGCAGTTCGTCGGTGCCGGTGTCGATCTTGATGTCGGTGGTCATGGTGCTCCCTGTGTTTGTTGTCTTGCTCCGTCATTCCGGGGCGATGCGAAGCATCGAACCCGGAATCTCGAGATTCCCCGGTGCGCAATTGCGCACCTGTGGTCCACGCTACGCGTGTCCCGGAATGACGGCGACTACTAAAACTTCTCCACCCATGGCCGCAATTCGAGCTCCCAGCTCCAGGCGCTGCGCGGCTGCTGCAGCACGTTCCAGTAGCTCAGCGCGATCGCGTCGGGATCGAGCATCGAATCCGGCCGATCGGCAGGTTCGGTGCGGGCCTTGCTGCGGATGCCGCCGTCGATTACGAAATGCGCGACATGGATGCCTTGCGGCGACAATTCCCGCGCCATGCTCTGTGCCAGGCCGCGCAGCGCGAATTTGCCCATCGCGAACGGCGCCGATTGCGCATAGCCCTTCACGCTGGCGGAGGCTCCGGTGAACAGGATCGCGCCCTTCTTGTTGGGCAGCATGCGCTTGGCCGCTTCCTGCGCCACCAGGAAGCCGCCGAAGGCCGAGACCGCAATCGCCTGCTCGACCTCGGAGGTCACCAGCTCGACGAACGGCCCGCGCGAGCGGCCGCTCGCGTTGTAGACCACGACATCGGGCGTCCCGATCTCGCGTTCCACGAGGCCGAACAGCCGTTCCACATCCTCGGCCTTGGTGGCATCGCAGGCATAGGCGCGTGCGCCGGTTTCGGTGCAGAGCGCGCCGAGTTTCTCGATGCTGCGGGCGCCCAGCGCCACGCGAATTCCCTCCCGCGAAAATATCCGCGTCAGCGAGGCGCTGATGCCCTCGCCGGCGCCGACGATCAGGGCGATCTTGTATTTCGGGATGTCCATCGGGCTTTCCTTTGCAGTGCCGGAGGAGGATAGTCTCGTCTAAACAGATGAGGAACGAAGCTGGGAATTCAATGCAGCCGCTCAAGCAAGATTCTACACCGTCATCCGCCGCCCGGCCGGGCCTCTTGGCGCCCGACACCACGGGAATGAACTTCTACCGGGCCGATCCGGCGCTCACAGACCTTTTGAAGCTGCATTTGCCTGAGGCGCTGTTTCGCCATATCGAGCCGCATCTCGACCGGCTCGGGGGCCTCGCCGGCGGCGCTCTCGACGACTACGCGCGGCTTGCCGACAAGCATACGCCGGTGCTGCACCCGCGCGACAGATTCGGCCGCGACGTGCAGCATATCGAATACCACCCGGCCTATCGCGAGATCGAGAAGGTCGCGTTCGGCGAGTTCGGCATTCACGCGCTGTCGATCCGCAAGGGCATCATGGGTTGGCCGGACAAATATCCTGTGGTGGCAAAACATGCCTTCACATTTTTGTTCAACCAGACCGAATTCGGCATGGGCTGCCCGATCAACGTCACCGACGGCTGCGCCAAACTACTCGCGAATTTCGGCAGCGAAGCGTTGAAGGCAAAATATCTCGACGGCCTGACCCAGACCGACATGAGCGAGCTGACCCAGGGCGGCCAGTTCATGACGGAGAAGGAGGGCGGCTCCGACGTCGGCACCTTGACGACCACGGCCGTGCAGGAGGGCGACCACTGGCGGCTCCATGGCGAGAAATGGTTCTGCTCTAATGCCGACGCCAAGGTGGTGATGCTGCTGGCGCGCCCCGAGGGCGCGGGGCCAGGCACGCGCGGCGTCGGCCTGTTCCTGATGCCGCGGTTCCTCGATGACGGCACGCAGAACCACTACCGGATCGTTCGTCTGAAGGACAAGCTCGGCACTCGCTCGATGGCCTCGGGCGAGATCAAGCTCGATGGCGCGATCGCCTATGCGGTCGGCAAGCTCGACCGTGGCTTCGTGCAGATGGCCGAGATGGTGAACTCCTCGCGGCTCAGTAACGGCGTCAAGTCGACCGCGCTGATGCGCCGCGCCTGGCACGACGCCATCACGGTGGCGAAGGGTCGCGTGGTTTTCGGCCAGCGCATCATCGATCTGCCATTGGCGCGGCGGCAGCTCATGAAGATCATGCTGCCGACCGAGCAGGCGCTGTCGATGAGTTTTTTGACGGCCGACGCACTCGATCGCGCCGAGGCCGGCAGCCAGGATGCCGCGGCGCTGCTGCGGATCCTGACGCCGACCCTGAAATTCCGTGCCACCCGCGATGCCCGAAAGGTCTGCGGCGATGCGATGGAGATGCGGGGCGGCATCGGCTACATCGAGGAATTCGTCACGCCGCGGCTGCTGCGCGACGCGCATCTCGGCTCGATCTGGGAAGGCACCGGCAACATCGTCGCGATCGATGCGCTGAAACGTGCGGTTGGCCGCCATGGCGCGGACATCGCGCTCGCGGCTGATCTGCATGCGCGGCTCGATGACAGCGCCAATGTGCCGCAGGCCTGGCGCAACCGCCTGCGCGATCTCAGCGACCGTGCGATCGCATTTGCGCGCGAGGTCGCAAGCCGCACGGACAATGAGGGCGATGCGCGCCGCGCCACCAGCCTCCTCTATCATGTCGCAAGCGCAGTCGCGCTGGCATGGGAAGGCGGGCGCATCCATGAGATGCGCGGCGATGCGCGCCGGCTGTTGCTGTCACGGATGGTGATCGACCATCGCGTGATGCCGGGCGATCCGTTCCGGCTGACGGAAAATACCGTCCAGCGCACGATGACGGAGCATCTGCTCGGCGATCGCGCCGTCGACATGGCTGAGGTTGGCGAATTGCTATCAGCAGCGTAGGCTGCTGACCGAGCACGTACTCAAAAATCAAAAAACACCAAGGGAGATCCCGATGAAGGCCGCCGTCCTGCATGAAGTCAACAAGCCGCTGGTGATCGAAGATGTCAGCGTGCCCAATCCGGGGCCACGCGAGGTCCTGATCCGCACTGCGGTCGCGGGTCTCTGCCATTCCGACCTGCACTTCATGGAGGGGCTCTATCCGCACCCGCTGCCGGCTGTGCTCGGCCATGAATCGGCCGGCGTGGTCGAGAAGGTCGGCTCCGACGTCAACTATGTGAAGCCCGGCGACCACGTCGTCACGTGTCTCTCGGTGTTCTGCGGCACCTGCGACAATTGCACCACCGGGCGCACCGTGCTGTGCACCGATACCACGGTGAAGATGTTGCCCGGCGCTTCCAACCGGCTGTCCTGGAATCGGTCGGAGAAGCTCCACCAGTTCCTCAACCTCTCGTCGTTCGCCGAACAGATGCTGGTGCACGAGAACGCCATCGTGAAGATCAAGAAGGAGATGCCGCTCGATCTCGCCGCGCTGATCGGCTGCGGCGTCATCACCGGCTATGGTGCCGTGGTGAACACGGCGAAAGTGACCGCCGGCGAAACCGTGGCCGTGATCGGCTGCGGCGGCGTCGGCATGGCCGCGATCAACGGCGCGCAGATCGCCGGCGCCGGCCGCATCATCGCGATCGACACCAATCCAGCCAAGCTGCAGCTCGCCACGAAACTCGGCGCCACCGACATCGTCGATCCCGCGCGCGGTGATGTCGTCCAGCAGGTGCGCGAGCTCACCGGCGGCGGCGTGCAGCATTCCTTCGAGGTGCTCGGCCGCAAGGAAACCGCCGAGCAGGCGTTCGGCATGCTCGCACCCGGCGGCACCGCGACCATCGTCGGCATGATCCCGTTCGGCCAGAAGATCGAACTGCACGGTTTCGACTTCCTGCGCGAGAAGCGCATTCAGGGCTCGTCGATGGGTTCGAATCATTTCCGCGTCGACATGCCCCGCCTCATCGACTTCTACATGCGCGGCAAGCTGCACCTGGAGGACTGGATCTCGGCCAAGCTGAAGCTGTCGGAGATCAACGAGGGTTTTGCCAACATGAAGGCCGGCAAGACGCTGCGCAGCGTGATCATGTTCGATAGCTAGGCTACGTCGTCCCGGCGCCAGCACGACCGCCACATGATCGTGGGCGGCCTCATAGTCGGCTTTGGTAAGGTCTGCGGCGCCGTCCCCGCCGCCTTCCCGCTTCGCGTCGACATCGCTGCGCAGACTCTTTTCGATGTCTTGCAGCTGCTGGAGCACGAAGTCACGGTTGAGAACCTGCGCGATCATTGACCCCGCTTCGGCCGTCAGCCTCTCCTATCAATTGCAACCTTTCGCGCCGCTGTCGCTGAAAGATTGAAAATAAAATAAACTACAACCTGATGCTAGCCGAATGACGCAGTGCGTGCAAATAGGGCGGCGGCACAACCTCAGTGCGTGCCGTGGCCAGTTCCAGGCCGGCGGCCGAGTTTCTCATGGGAGGACGGGTCCGGCGGCCATTTGGCGCCGTGTCGCTGTCGGCCTGCCCGGCCTGAGGCCGGGCAGGGGAGCCTTTCATCGGCTCTAAAGGACGTTACGACGGTCGATCAACACCAATCTCAATCATCAAACATCTTCGGCGGCACGAACCCGCCGAATTCGCGCTCGATCAGCTCGGCGAGCTTCAGCGGCGTGCGGTCTTCCAGCCAGGGACCGACGATCTGCACGCCGACCGGCAATCCGTCCGGCGCAAAGCCCGTCGGGATCGCGGTTGCGGGCAGGCCGGGCAAGGTCGCGATGCCGGGCCAGACGAGCTGGTCGGTGTAGACGTGCGGTTCGCCATCGATCAGGATCCGCCGCTGCTCCTGGTCGGGTGACTGGTCCTGCGGATAGGCCGGGGTCGGCATGATTGGGCAGATCACCGCGTCGAACGATTTGAACAGCTCGCGCCATTGCGCGCGGAGCCGGGCGCGGCCGCCATCGGCGATCACCCAGTCACGATGGCTGAGCGCGATGCCGCGCAGCCGCTCGGCGTGCAGGCTGGTGTCGCTGGCCGGCAGTGCCGCCGCCGCCGCGCATGCGCCGGCATAGACCTCCGGCGGGAAGGTCGCGCCGAGGAACGATAGCAGCAGCCGCATATAGAGCCGCGAAGACACCGCAAAATCCGGCAGCAACGGGCTCGCGCGCGACACCTTGGCGCCGGCCTTGTCGAGATTGCTGGCGAGCTTGTCGATGGTGCCGCGGACTGCCTTGTCGGTCGGCAGCACCGGATCGGTGTCGATGACGAGGACCCTGAAATCCTTCAAGCTCGTGTGGCGCGCCGCCGGCAGCTCGAGCTTGTAGGCCTTGCCGGCTTCCAGCGGATCGGGGCCAGCCATCACGTCGAGCAGCAGCGAGAGATCGGCGGCGCCGCGGGCCATCGGGCCGATCACCGCGAGATCGCGGTCGAGCGGCAATGGCGGCAATGGCGGCGGCGTGTGGCCGCGCGACGGCAACAGCGCGAAGGTCGGCTTGTGAGCGTAGACGCCGCAATGAAACGCCGGCACGCGCAGCGAACCGCCGATGTCGGAGCCGAGCGACAGCGCGCCAAAACCCGCCGCGAGTGCTGCCGACGATCCGCCGGAGGAGCCGCCCGGGGTGCGGCCGAGATCGTAGGGATTATTGGTGGTGCCGTAGACGTCGTTATAGCTCTGCCAGTCGGCGAGGTTGAGCGGCACGTTGGCCTTGCCGAGGATGATGCCGCCCGCGTCCTTGACCCGCGCGATCGAGAGCGCGTCCTCTGCCGGCGTGAAATCCCTTTGGGACGGATTGCCCCAGGTCGTCGGCAGCCCCGCGACATTGAAGGATTCCTTCACGGTCATCGGGATGCCGAGCAGCGGCTTGTGCTCGCCGCGCGCGATCGCGGCATCAGCGGCGCGTGCAGCAGTCAGGCCGCGCTCGAAATCGCGCACGCAAACCGCGTTGATCTTGCTGTCGTGACGTTCGATGCGGCCGATCACGTCCTCGGCCAGTTCGACCGCCGAGACCTGCTTTGCCTTCAGCGCCGCCGACAGTTCGACGGCGGTCTTGAAACTCCATTGTGATTTGGCCACGGCTTGCTCCATTGTTTGGGCTTGATCATGCTCAGAATGGAGCGGGCGGGCAAGGCTGGCTTGATCGCGATTGCGTGGGCGACCCTATTTCGGAAGCATGCGCTGCATGACGTGGTCGCGGTAGATGAAAAGGTGGGCCAGCGCCACGGCAACGTGAAGGCAAATCAGCACCAGGAGCGACCATTCCGCAGCCTGGTGCAGGCCGTCGATCGCCTTGCCCGCCGCTGCGTTGTCCGAGGCCAGCATCGGAAGCGGCATCATGTAGAAGAATGACACCGCCCAGCCACGGAACGACGCGAACACCCAGCCGCTCACGGTCGTCGCCAGCACGAGGACATAGAGCATCCAGTGCACGGCTTCCGAGCTGAGGCGCTGCCATGGCGGAAGCGAGCTCTCCGACGCAACCGGATGCGTCAGCCGCCAGATCAACCGCACCACGATGAGAACAAGGATGACGATGCCGAACGAGATGTGGAACGTCATCGCTGCACCGGGCGCCTGGCCGGGGTGAATATCCGGCATCAGCCAGCCGATCGGGTATTGCACCGCCAGCAGGGCGACGATCACCCAATGCAGCAGCTTTGCGGTAGCGCCGTAGTGCAACTGACCGGGCATGGACTCTCGGGCCGATTTTGAGGGTTTTCGCGCTAGTCTAGTAAGGCGTGCTTCGTGCCGACAGATGCGCCATCGGGTTGACGGCGCCGTTCGCGCTGGCGCGCTCCGTGCTCTCCTTGCTGCCCGGCACCGGAAATGCATAGCCGATGATCGTCTTGACGACCAGCCGGTCGGACGCCGGCGTCAGGCCGTAGCCGACGCCGAAATTGACGTCGAATTCGCCGAGCTTGAAATCGGTCACCGCGAACAGCGTGTGCTGCTGCTGCGCGAGCGGGCTGAAGTCGCCGATCTTGCCGAAGTCGGCGTAATATTCGAGGCCGACGAACAGATTGTCCTTCAGCCTGCGCGCCACGCGCACGGCTGGTGCGAAATCCGCTTCGCCATATTTGCCGAAGCCGACGTCGACGATCGGGTTGACGATGAATTCATAGTCCGCATTACGCACGCCGATGATCGGCCGGATCTCGAGACCCCAGCGGGTCTGCGCGAATTTCGGCATCTCGTAGCTGAGCTCGAAATTGATGCCGTAGAACAGATTGCGCTTGTCGGCGTTCGGCGAGACGAACAGCGTGCGCAGCTTGAATGCGTCAGACAGGAACTGGTTGTCCTGCACGGCAAACGGCAGATAGAGCCCGAGCTCCCACCAATCGGTCATGCCATAGGCAAATTCCGGCGTGCCGTTGAGGCTGTGGTTGGAGGGAAAGCCGCCGGGAAACGGCGGATCCTTCTGCCCGATGCCGACGTAGTTGAGGTGCTGCTGGATGGTGAACTGGCCAGGTTCGGCAATGCTGGCATTGTAGACCTGGATCTCATCGGTGGCCTTCGCGCCACCGCTGCGTCCGAGCGTAGCCAGCACGATCAATGCTGCACCGGTCAGGTATCGATGTTGGCGGTGGCTTCGCATCTCGGTGCTCGATCCGCTCTATGCTGCGCCGATCAAGATCCCGACGGCGAGCACGATCGCGCCGCCGAGCACGATCTGGAACACCGCCTGCAGGAACGGCGTGTCCATGTAGCGCGAGCGGATGAAGGCGATCGCCCACAATTCGAAGAACACGACGATCCCGGCGATTGCGGTCGCGATCCAGAAGGCGTTGGCCCACGCATCGGGCACCAGATAGGGAATGGTGTGGCCCAATCCGCCGAGCGTCGTCATCAGTCCGCAGGTCACACCGCGCAGCCAGGGCGAGCCGCGGCCGGTCAGCGAGCCGTCGTCGGACAGCGCTTCGGCGAAGCCCATGCTGATGCCGGCGCCGATCGATGCGGCGAGGCCGACCAGGAAGGTCTGCCAGTTGTGATGTGTGGCGAAGGCGGCCGCGAACAGTGGCGCCAATGTCGAGACCGAGCCGTCCATCAATCCGGCGAGCCCCGGCTGGACATATTGCAGCACGAACATTCGCCGGCGCGTGCGGTCTTCCTCGGCGCGCACATCCGGCTTGAGGATGTCGCCGGTCAATCGGACCGCGAGCTTCTCGTGGCCCTTCTCTTCCTCGGCGAGATCGCCGAGCAGCCGGCGCACGCCGACATCCTCGGCCTTCTCGGCCGCCTTGACGTAGAAGCGCTCGGCCTCCAGCTCCATGGTCTCGACTTCCTTGCGGATGGTGTCGAGCGGCAGGTTTTTGGTCAGCCAGACCGGGCGGCGGCGCAGAAAACCTCTGACGTCCTCGCGCCGGATTGGCGGAAGATGCGCGCCGAAGCGCTGTTCGTAGGTTTCGAGCAGCCGATGGCGATGGCCGCGCTCCTCCTCGGCCATTTCCTCGAAGATCTTTGCGGTATCCGGATAGCGTTCGGACAAATCCTCCGCGAAGCTCATATAGATGCGGCTGTCTTCCTCCTCGGAGGCGATCGCGACGGCCAGCACCTCGCGCTCGGTCAGGTCAGCGAAATTCTTCACGGCGGCGCCTTCTTTACCCAGTTTAGAATTAGAATAATTCTAATATGCTTGGGTGGTGGCCCGGTCAACTGGATATGCCGCAGCCTTTCCGAACGTGATCGGCGATGGAACCGGGCTGGCCTCCCGCTCGTTCGAGTTCCTGTGGCTCACGCCTGGGGGATTTCCATGGACACAATTAAATACCGCCTGAACGACCCACGACTGGCGCCGCGGCGGACGAAACTCGAGATTCCAGGCTGGGCCGGCGACCGCGCGCCGCGCGTCGACGGCTCGCGGGAGCAGGTTTGGCATTGCGTGCCGTTCTCGGAAGGCGCGCAGTACGGGATCGAGCTGTTCTATCCCTATGATTTCGAGCTGCACGTCACCACGAAAGACGGAAAGTTGCAGCTCGATGGCGATTGGGGCGAGCCGCCGGACGGCGGGGTGCAGTGGCCGCCATTCCGGAATTTCGGCGACACGTTCTACACCTACCAGATCCTGCTGGATCTCAAGGTCGAGCGCGGCATGGCGATCCGCACCGAGCCGCATCCGCGCTTCTACACCGATCGCACCGACACGGTGCCGATCGCGGTTCCGGCGCTGGTGCGCAACTGGTGGCCGATGCTGTTCTTCACGGTGTTCAAGGCGCCGGCGGAAGGCCGCACCCATATCTTCCGGCCGAACGAACCGTTCGCTCAGATCATCGTGATTCCGGAGGAGGCGAATTTTCAGCTCGAGCGGATGGGGGAGGAGGAGGCTGCCGAACGCGAATTGCAGGCGCGGCGGATCTACAGCAACCGGTCCAAACTGGCCGCCGGAACTGAGTGGACGTCGTCGACCGACACCGTGTTCGACGGCACCTACCGCCATCTGCACCGCGCCGCAAAGGAGAAGGCGCGCCAGGACTGAGCCCGCGACCGCATCATTGCCGGCAAAGCAACGGGGCCCAAGAGGGCCCCGTTGTCGAACCGTGAGCGCGTGGCCGGCGTTCAGTACATGTTGTGATGATGATGGTGGTGATGATGGTGGCGCCGATAGCGCGGCACCACGACGACGCGGGGCACATAGCGGCGTTGGTAGGCGTGATGGTGGTGGTGATGATGGTGATGATGGTATTGTGCAAGCTGCACATTCTCGCGGGTCATGGTCGGCGGCGGGGCCTCGTCCAGGGCCTGCAACTTTGCCGAGGCGTCCGAGATCGGCTGCAGCAGTTCGGCGTAGGAATTCGCCTGCAGAACATCGGTTGGCGCCGGCGCAGCTTGCGCGGCGCTGAACGCCCCGAGCGATGCCACCGCCCCCAGCAATCCGGCAATCTTCTTTTCCATGGTCACTCCTCCTTGATCAGCTCGCCGGACGAAGGACCGGCTGACCGCAACGCAAGGTCGTGCCGAAGGTTCCCGAAACCGCCAGGGTCGGAACCTATTGTGCCGTGCGCGTAAGGAACTGAAGCAGCAGGCGGCTGACTTGCTCCGGCTGCTCCTGCTGTATCCAGTGGCCGGCGCCGTCGACCAGATGGCAGCCGATCATGTTGGTGCAGGCCTTGGTCTGCATCGCCTCGAAGACGCCGGGCCGCTGATAGGTGCCCCAGTCCTGCTTGCCCGAGATGAAGGCGGAGGGCTGGTCGATGGTCCGGCCGCTCCAGGTCTGCATCTCCGGCACGAACGCGCCCGAGGTGCCGCAGCGATACCATTGCAGCCCGCCCTGGAATCCGGTGCGTTGGTACTCTGCGCTGTAATAGGCGAGATCGCGATCCGGCAGCCATGTATTGGCGGCGATCGCCTCGCGCGACGGCATCTCCTCGGCAACGGTTGCCGCCATGTCTTTCGCAAAGTCCATGACGTAGTAGGTCGGCAGCTTTGCCAGCTCTCCCGCCGACCATGATTGCAGCGGATACGGCTTGTTGTCCGTCCAGTCGGCGCTCTTGTGGTGGTAGTAGCCGCGCAGGAAATCGTGCACGCCCTGCGGCGCGTGATGCATGTCGCCATTGGCCTCGCGCGTCGAATAGTACCATTGATAATGCTTGCGCGGCCGCGGCAGCGCCGCCAGTTCGCGATGAACGGGATCCTCGGTCACGGGCTTTGCCGGCGCATTCGCAATGTTGAACGGCAGCGATGGCGGTCCCGCGAACGGCGCGCTCATCATCACGACCGCACGGAACATTTCGGGCCGGATCAACGCGCACCACGTCGCGACCGACGAGCCGGCATCATGCCCGATCACCGCATCGACGTGCTTGTAGCCGAACGCCGCCACCAGCCCGAGCGCGTCGCGGACCATGTTCGGCAGCCGGAACGGCGCGAGATCGCAGTCGTAATCGGCGCTCCATCCGGTGGTGCGGCCATAGCCGCGCTGGTCCGGTGCGATCACGTGATAGCCCGCCGCGGCCAACGCCGGCATCACCTTGCGCCAGGAGAATGCCAGCTCGGGAAACCCGTGCAGCAGCAACACGCAGGGCCGGCCAGGCGTTTCGAAGCCCGCCTCCAGCACATGCATGCGCAGGCCGTTGATACCGTCGACATAGCGCGAGCGGATGGTGGCGGGGAGCGGGACGTCGGGGAGGGCTTCCATCGTGCAAGTTACCTGAATCCAAGTTACCTAAATCAAGGTCGCCGCAGATGCCGCGCACTTGACTGTACGCAGGCGGCCGCCGGATGCTACCTATGCTTGATCGAACGATAGCAACATTGTTCAAAGGATGCATGTCGCATGCGTCGCGCAGGAATCGCAAAGCTGCCGGGCTGGGTTTCCTGCCTTGGTGCGACGATCGTGGCCGGAAGCCTGCTGTTGTCTTCGGTCGTCCGTGCGGCTGACATCAAGGACCTAACTGACAAGCTGCCGCGCGCCTATATCGGCGAGTTCCAGTGGGACGGCGACAAGACGGTACAAAACCTCGTCATCACCTTCGACTCGGTGCGTGCCTTGAACGAGCAAAATGCCGAAGCGCTCGGCTGCGGTTCATATGAGGCCGGCCGCAAGGTGACCAAGATAAGAGTTCGGATGTTCGTCAGATTGTCCGACCTGCAGATCGAGATCTTTGAGCGGTCGCCTGAAGGTAGCGGTTCGTTCGAGACCGATGGCAGTCATCGCGGAAAGCTGTCGGACGACCTGCAGCGGATCGATGCGCAATGGACCACCACGGCCTCCGGGCAGCGCGGGCAATTGCATCTGCGCGCCACGTCATCCGCCGCCTGCGAGCCAGCAGCTTCGCTGTAGGTCCGCAGGTCAGATTACGCCTTCGCCTTCGGCCAATAGCGATCGCGCAGATGCCGCTTCACCAGCTTGCCCGTGGGCGTCCTTGGCAACTCAGCTTCGAAATCGACGCTCTTCGGGCATTTGATCGGCGACAAATGCTTGCGGCAAAATAAAATCAGCTCGGCCTCGAGCTCCTTGCCAGCCTTGGCCATGTCGTGCGGCTGCACCACGGCCTTGACCTCTTCGCCCATCTCCTCGTTCGGTACGCCGAACACCGCGACGTCGGCGACGGAGGGGTGCGTGATCAGCACGTCCTCGGTTTCCTGCGGATAGATGTTCACGCCGCCGGAGATGATCATGTAGCTCTTGCGGTCGGTGAGGTAGAGGAAGCCTTCGTCGTCGAGATAGCCGACGTCGCCGAGCGTGGACCAGCCCCTGGCATTGTAGGCCTTCTTCGTTTTCTCGGGATCGTTGTGATACGCGAAGACAGGCGCGTCGGCGAAATAGACCTGGCCGATCTGGCCGGTCGGTGCTTCCTGGTCGTTCTCGTCCAGAATCTTGACCTTGCCGACCACGGCGCGACCGACGGTGCCGCGATGCGTCAGCCATTGCTGCGAGGTCGAGACGGTAACGCCGTTGCCTTCGGAGCCGGCATAATACTCGATCAGGATCGGCCCCCACCAGTCGATCATCTTCGCTTTCACATCGACCGGGCAGGGCGCCGCGGCGTGGATCGCGCCCTTCAGCGAGGAGACGTCGTAGCGGGTGCGGATATCATCCGGCAGTTTCAGCATCCGCACGAACATGGTCGGCACCAGCTGCGACTGGGTGATCTTGTGCTTCTCGACTTGCTTCAAAAACTCCTCGGCGTCGAAGGATTCCATTATGACAGAGGTGCCGCCGAGCGTGATCGCCATCATGTTGAAGCGCAAGGGAGCTGCATGATAGAGCGGCGCCGGTGACAGATAGATGCTGTCGGAATTCATACCGCACATGTCGGCGCAGAGGATGCGCAGGAACGGATTCGGCACATCGATCCGGTTGCCTTCGAAATCCTTCTTGATGCCCTTGGGCCGGCCGGTGGTCCCCGACGAATAGAGCATGTCGTAGCCCGCGATTTCATCCGTAACAGGCGTCACCGGCTGCGCGGCAGCCTCCTTGTCGTAGGAGCGGAAGCCGGGTGCAGGCTCGTCCATCATGTAGAACAGCGGTTCGCCCGGCTCGCCCTTGACGACCCCCTTCACCTGGTCGGCGCATTTCGGAGTGGTGATGAAAACCTTCGCGCCGCAATCCCTGATGATGTAGGCGATCTCGTCCTGCGTCAGGTAGCGGCTGATCGCGGTGTAATAGAGCCCGGAACGTTGCGCCGCCCAGCAGATCTCCATGAAGGCCAGGCGGTTTTCCATCAACAGCGCGATGTGATCACCGGGCTTGAGCCCGAGCGAACGGAACAGATGTGCGCCCCGGTTGGAGAACTCGTTGAGTTCACGATAGGTGATCGCCTTGGAGGTCGCGGCCATCTGGTAGGCGATCTTGTCGGGTGTATTGCGGGCGTGAATGGACGGGTGGGTCACGGACGTTCCTCGGGTGTTTCCTCGATACGAAAATGGCGAGCAGGAAGCGCACTCCCTGCTCGCCAGTCGCCGATTGCTTCTTTTCTTTTTAGAGTCGTTCGATGATCGTCACGTTCGCCATGCCGCCGCCTTCGCACATGGTCTGCAGGCCGTAGCGCTTGTTGCGCTGCTTGAGGGCGTGCAGCAGCGTCGTCATCAGCTTGGTGCCGCTGCCGCCGAGCGGATGGCCGAGCGCGATGGCGCCGCCATTGACGTTCAGGCGCGCCGGATCGGCGCCGGTGGTTTTCAGCCACGCTGTCGGCACCGAGGCGAAGGCCTCGTTGACCTCGAACAGGTCGATGTCATCGACGCTCATGCCGGCTTTCTGCAGCGCGCGCTGGGTCGCCGGCAGCGGCGCTTCCAGCATGATCACGGGATCGCCGCCCATCATGGTCAAATGGTGGATGCGCGCCATCGGCTTGACGCCGAGCGCCTTCAGGCCCTTTTCGTTGACGACCATCACGCCGGAAGCGCCGTCGCAGATCTGACTGGCGCTGGCCGCGGAGAGCTTGCCGTTCTCGGCGATCAGCTTGACGCCCTTGATGCCGTCGAGGCTGACATCGAAGCGGATGCCTTCATCGATGTGGTGGGTGTCGGTCGAGCCGTCGGCGCGGGTGATCGTCAGCGGCACGATCTCATCCTTGAAGGCACCGGCTTGGGTTGCCGCGATCGCACGCTGATGGCTGTTGTAGGAATATTCATCGAGCTCATCCTTCGACAGACCGTACTTCTCCGCCATCATTTCCGCGCCGGTGAACTGGCTGAACATGATGTTCGGATATTTCGCCTCGATCCCCGGGCTCTTGTAGTGGCCAAAGCCGTTCTTGGCGGGGAGCTGCGAGGCAAGGCCCATCGGCACGCGCGTCATCGATTCGACGCCGGCAGCGATCACGCAGTCCATCGTGCCGCTCATCACCGCCTGTGCCGCGAAGTGCAGCGCCTGTTGCGAGGAGCCGCACTGGCGGTCGATCGAGGTCGCGGGCACGCTCTCCGGCAGTTTCGAGGCCATCACTGCGTTGCGTGCGATGTTGTTGGACTGCTCGCCGGCCTGCATCACGCAGCCCATGATCACGTCTTCGACCTGCGCAGGGTCGGCGCCGGAGCGTTCGACCAGCGCATCGAGCACGGTCGCTGCCAGATCGGCCGGATGCCAGCCGGCAAGACGCCCTCCCTTGCGGCCGCCCGCGGTGCGAGCGGCGGCGACGATATATGCCTCGGCCATGTCTGATCTCCCTGATGTTCTGGATTGAATGCTTTTGAAGTTGGGCCGGATTTAAGGGACGGCTCCACGTTTAGTCAATCAATCAATTAACTCTTGAGTGCAGCCCCGCCATGGGCTTATGTGCGGCCTCGATTTCCCGGCAAAGGCCAGAGCGCAGTTGAATACCAGCGTACCGACGAGACTTCCGGCCGGCAAAAATGCCACCGCCGAAAAGCTATTGGTCGCAGCCAGCGAGCTGATGATCGAGCGCGCCTCGATCGAGGTCTCGCTGTCCGACATCGCGCAGAAGTCCGGCGTCAACGCCGCCCTGGTGAAATATCATTTCGGCAACAAGGACGGGCTGTTGCTGGCGCTGCTGGCGCGCGATGCCGCGACAGAAATGTCCCAGCTCGATTATCTGCTGGTGCAGCCGATCACGCCCACCGCAAAACTGCGGCTGCATATCGGCGGCATCATCCGCGCCTATCGTCAGTTCCCCTATATGAACCGGCTGATCCACTATCTGCTGCATGAGAGCACACCTGACGCCGCCGACGAGGTGTCGAAATTCTTCGTCGCGCCGCTCCTGGAGTTTCATGGCCGCCTGCTCGCCGAGGGCGTCAAGGCTGGTGAGTTTCGCAATGTCGATCCGGTGCTGTTCTACACCAGCCTGATCGGCGCCTGCGATCATTTGTTCTTCGCCCGCCACGCGATGTCGCGCGCGGTCGGCGTCGGTCCGGTCACCGACGAAGTCTGCCGCGATTACATCAAGCATATGGAAGCGCTGATTTTTGGCGGCATGCTCAATCCGAAGAATGAAACGGCGGCCGCCGCGGCCGAATAAGAAGTTCGAAGTCTAGAGAAGAAACGCCCAAGGAAAGGCTATCAAAATGCAGTTGAAAGACGTTGCCGTTCTCATCACCGGCGGTGGCTCCGGCCTCGGCGCCGCGACCGCCCGCGCTATGGCCGCCAAGGGCGCCAAGATCGGCGTCATCGACCAGAACAAGGAAAACGCCGAAAAGGTCGCCGCCGAGGTGAAGGGCGTTGCCCTGCATGCCGACGTCACCTCTGAGGAGCAGATCAAGGCGGCGATCGCCAAGGCCGAGGCTGCGCATGGCATTGCGCGCGTGCTGATGAACTGCGCCGGCATCGGCGGCTCGCAGCGCGTCGTCGGCAAGGACGGCGTCTATCCGCTGGAAAAATTCGTCCGCATCATCAACGTCAATCTGATCGGCACCTTCAACGTGCTGCGCCTGTTCGCCGAACGTCTGGCGACCGAGGCTCCGATCGGCGAAGAGCGCGGCGTCGCGATCAATACGGCGTCGGTTGCGGCCTATGAAGGCCAGATCGGCCAGATCGCCTATGCCGCCTCCAAGGGCGGTGTTGTCGGCCTCACGCTGCCGGCCGCGCGCGACCTCGCCAGCCTGAAGATCCGCGTCAACACCATCGCGCCCGGCCTGTTCCTGACGCCGCTGCTGATGGGCCTCAACGAGGAAGCCCGCAAGAGCCTCGGTGCCCAGGTGCCGCATCCGGCCCGCCTCGGCGATGCCTCGGAATACGGCAACCTCGCAGTTCACATCGTCGAGAACCCGATGCTCAACGGCGAAACCATCCGCCTCGACGGCGCCATCCGTATGGCGCCGCGGTAGCGACAGGCTGCGCTGCACTTGCCTTCTCCCCTTGTGGGAGAAGGTGGCGCGGACGTAGTCCGCGACGGATGAGGGGTTCTCTCCGCGGAGACAGACCCCTCACCGAAGCGAATGCAGGGCCGACAGCGCACATGCCCTCTCCCACAAGGGGAGAGGGCGCAACGACAAGCATCGCATTCGCTGAACGGGTGGGAGCAAGACGTGACAAGTCCGCTGCTGATCGAACATCACGACGGAGTTGATTGGGTCACGCTCAATCGCCCCGAGAGCCTCAACGCGCTCGATGCCTCGCTGATCGACGCGCTCAACACCTACTTCCAGGGCCTGCAGCGCAATCGTGATACCCGCGTCGTCGTGCTCAAGGGCGCGGGCGCCAATTTCTGCGCCGGCCTCGACCTCAAGCAGGCGATGGCCCGCCGCGGCGGCCAGACCGAGCCGCCCGGCGTCACCGAATCGCTCGACTCGCAGCGCCGCATTGCCGACATTGTGATGCTGATGCGGCGCTGTCCGCAGCCGATCATCGCGCTGGTGCAGGGCGCCGCCGCCGGCGGCGGCTTTGCGCTGGCGCTCGCCGCCGACATCCGCATCGCCGCGAAGAATGCGCGGATGAACTGCGCCTTCATCAAGCTCGGGCTCGGCGGTTGCGATATCGGCACCAGCTATTTCCTGCCGCGCCTCGTCGGCGTCTCCGTCGCCTCCGAATTGATCCTCACCGGCCGCTTCATCCACGCCGATCGCGCGCTCGCCGTGGGCCTGGTGTCCGAAGTGGTTGACGCTGCCGATCTCGATACCGCCGCCAACCCTTACGTCGACGCGATGATGACGGCTTCGCCGGTGGGCCTCAGGCTTTCCAAGGAATGCCTCAACATGAGCGTCGATGCCGGCTCGATCGAAGCCGTCATCGCGATGGAGGACCGCAATCAGGTCCTGTGCAGCCGCTCGGAGGATTTCCAGGAGGGCATCAAGGCCTTCCTTGAGAAACGAAAGCCTGTCTATATCAGGCGCTGACAGAAGATCCACAAAGGACAAGAAAATTCCGGGAGACGCAAAATGGATGGGGCTGCCGCTGTTGTGTTGACGAAGCCGGCCTTTCGCAAGGTGGACTGGCTGGCGCGCGACATCGCGGTCGAGCGGCGCGACGACGGCACTGTCGTGCTGAAGTCGCGCATTCCGCTGCAGGCCTATGAAACGCATATTCCCGCCTCGCTCGCGAAATGGGCGACGCAGGCGCCGGAGCGAACCTGGCTGGCGCAGCGCGGCGGCCCCGATAGACAGTGGCGCAAGCTGTCCTATGGCGAAGCCAAGCGCACCGTCGATGCGCTGACGCAAGGCCTGCTCGATCTCGGCCTTGACGATGGCCGCCCGGTCGCGATCCTCTCTGGCAATTCGATCGAGCATGCGCTGATGACGCAGGCCGCGATGCAGACGCGGCTGCCAGCGGCGCCCGTGTCGCCGGCCTATTCGCTGATGAGCCAGGACCATCTCAAGCTCAAATATCTGTTCAACCTGATCAAGCCGGCCGTCGTGATGGTGCAGGACGGCCCGACCTTCGAGAAGGCGCTCAGGGCGCTCGATCTGACCGGGATCACAGTGATCCACGTCTTGCGTCCCTGCGAAGGCATCAAGAGTGTGTCCTATGCCGATCTCGCGGCGACGCCAGTGACGGCGGCGGTCCATGAATCGATCGCGAAGATCACGCCAAAGACCGTCGGCAAGCTGCTGTTCACCTCGGGCTCGACCGGCATGCCGAAGGCCGTCATCAACACCCAGGAGATGATGTGCGCCAATGCGGCGATGATGACGCAGGTCCGTCCGCGTGTATCAGGTGGTCCGGTATCGACTGTGCTCGACTGGATGCCGTGGAATCACACCATGGGTGGCAACGCCGCCTTCAATCCGGTGCTGGTCGACGGCGGGACTCTCTATATCGACGATGGCCGGCCGTTGCCGGGCCAACTCGAGGAGACCATCAGGAATCTGCGCGAGGTCTCGCCGACCTATTACGCCAATGTCCCGGCTGGCTATGCGGCGCTAGCCGCGGCGATGGAGAAGGACGACGCGCTGTGCGAGAGCTTCTTCAAGAACCTCTTGATCATGGCCTATGGCGGCGCGCGGCTGCCCGACGATCTCTATGACCGCATGCAGGCTCTGGCGGTGAAGACCACCGGCGAACGCATCGTGTTCTACACCGGCTGGGGCTCGACCGAGACCGCGCCGACCTCGACCGGCACCTATTGGGACACCGAGCGCGTCGGTCTGATCGGCCTGCCGTTCCCTGGCGTCGAACTGAAGATGGTGCCGTGCGGCTCGAAATACGAATTGCGGTTGCGCGGCATCAACGTCACGCCGGGTTATTTCGGCCAGCCTGAACTGACGAAGAAGATGTTCGACGAGGAGGGCTATTACTGCATCGGCGACGCCGGCCTGTTCGTCGACCCCCAGGATCCGCTGCAGGGCATCATCTTCGCCGGCCGCGTGGTCGAGGATTTCAAATTGACCACCGGCACCTTCGTTCATGTTGGCTCGCTGCGCACCGACGCGATCGCGGCCGCGACACCGGTGGTGCATGACGCGCTGGTTGCAGGCCAGGATCTTCCGTTCATTGGCCTGCTGTGCTGGCCAAACCTGCATGCGTGCCGCCAGCTCGTCGGCAATCCTGAGGCGACCTATCGGGACGTGATCGGGCATCCCGACGTGATCGCGTGCCTCAAAAAGGGCCTGCAGGCGCATAATTCCTCGACCACCGGCAGCAGCATGCGGGTTGCGCGCGCGATGCTGATGGTTGAGCCGCCGTCGATTGATGGCAACGAACTCACCGACAAGGGCTACATCAACCAGCGCGCCGGCCTCGAGCGCCGTGCTGCGCTGGTGGAGAAGCTTTACGCCGACAGACCAGGCGATGAGGTGATTGTGCTGTGATGAGGTTGACGCTCTCTCCATTCGTCATTCCGGGATGCGCCCTCTTGGGCGCAGGCCCGGAATCCATACTCCCGATCGTGGTTATGGATTCCGGGCTCGCCGCTCCGCGGCGCCCCGGAATGACGGCGAATTGAAACGACAGAACCAAGAAGGTAGCCGCCATGAACTTCGATTTCTCCGACGAACAGAAGCAGATGCGCGACGGGGCGCGGAAATTCCTTTCCGAGAAATGCCCGCCGAAGGCCGTTCGCGAAGTGCTCGACGGCAAGGCCGCCTACGACAAGGCGCTCTGGAAGGGCCTTGCCGAGATGGGCTTCCTCGGCGTTGCGATCCCCGAACAATTCGGCGGCGCCGGCGCAGGCCATCTCGAACTCTGCGTGATCGCGGAGGAAATGGGCCGCGCGCTGGCGCCGGTGCCGTTCTCTTCCACGGTCTATCTCGCCGCGGAAGCGATCCTGATCGCCGGCTCGGATGCGCAGAAGCAGAAATGGCTGCCGAAGATCGCATCCGGAGAGGCGATCGGCACGCTGGCGCTGTTCGAGGGCAAGGGCAATCCGTCGCCGAAGGCGATCAACGTGTCAGCCAATGGCGGCGCGCTCAACGGCGTCAAGAAGCCGGTGCCGGACGGCGCAATCGCCGATTTCGCCGTGGTTGCCGCGCGCACCGGCTCCAGTGGACGCGAGTCCGACATTTCGCTGTTCATTGTCGACCTCAAGGGCGGCGGCGTCGAGGTCAAGCCGTTGACCAATATCGATCTGACCCGTGGCCAGGCCGAGATCACCTTCAAGGACGCCAAGGCCGAGCCGCTCGGCGCGGCCGGCGAAGGCTGGGGCGTCATCACGCAGGTGTTGGATCGCGCCGCCGTCTTGATGGCCTTCGAGCAGGTCGGCGGCGCCGACCGCGCGCTGGAGATGGGCCGCGATTACGCGCTCGACCGCATCGCGTTCGGCCGTCCGATCGGCTCGTTCCAGGCGGTCAAGCACATGCTGGCCGACATGTATGTCTCGGCGACGCTGGCGCGCTCGAATTGCTATTACGGCGCCTGGGCGCTCTCGACCAATGCCGGTGAACTGCCGGAAGCGGCCGCCGCCGCACGCATCAGCGCGACGCAGGCGTTCCAGCACTGCGCCAAGAACAACATCCAGGTTCATGGCGGCATGGGTTTCACCTGGGAATTCGACTGCCACATGTACTACCGCCGCGCCAACGCGGTCGCGCTCGGCCTCGGCGGTCTCTCTTATTGGGAAGACGCCCTGATCGATCGCATGCGCAAGAAGAACGCGGCCTGATCTCGGCCGTCATTCCGGGGCGCAGCGGAGCTGCGAACTATGGTGCGCAATTGCGCACCTGAGAATCCCGAGATGAGTAAAGTAACTTCTAGATTCCGGGTTCGCGCTGCGCGCGCCCCGGAATGACGAGCAAGGACAACGCCATGAATTTCGACGACACCCCGCAGGAGGCCGCGTTCCGCGCCGAGGCGAAGGCCTGGATCGCGGCGAATGCGCCGAAGCAATATGAGGATGAGCTGCGCAAGGCCTCGCTCGGCCGCGTCCAGCTCAAGGGCGCCAACATCCTGGAGGTCGCAAAGGCCTGGCAGAAGAAGAAGGCCGACGCCGGCTGGGCCTGCCTGCACTGGCCGAAGGATTATGGCGGCCGTGGCTCTTCGCCGATCGAGCGGGTGATCTGGCAGCAGGAAGAGGGCGCATTCGGCCGTCTCAGCGCGATGTTCATCATCGGTCACGGCATGTGCGGCCCGACCATGATGGCGTTCGCCGGCGAGGAGCAGAAGCGCAGCTATCTGCCGCCGCTCGCGTCCGGCGAAAAGATCTGGTGCCAGCTATTTTCGGAGCCCGCGGGCGGCTCCGACGTCGCGGGGCTTCGTACCCGCGCCGAGAAGAACGGCGACGAATGGATCATCAACGGCCAGAAGATCTGGACCTCGGGCGCGCATTATTCGGATTACGGCATCCTGCTGACGAGGACGGATCCGAATGTGCCCAAGCACAAGGGTCTTACCATGTTTTTCCTGGACATGAAGAGCCCCGGCGTTGAGGTGCGGTCGATCAAGCAGGCGAGCGGCGCGTCTGATTTCAACGAGGTCTATTTCACCGACGTCCGCATTCCCGATTCGCAGCGGCTCGGCAACGTCAATGACGGCTGGAACGTGTCGCTGACCACGCTGATGAACGAGCGGATGTCGATCGGTGCCGGCGTTTCCACCGGCTTCCCCGAGCTGTTCGACTTCTGCAACAGTCTGATGCTGGAGGACGGCCCCGCGATCGAGAACCGCGCGGTGCGCTCGAAACTGGCGAACTGGGCGGTGAAGGCCAGCGGTCTGAAATACACCAGCATGCGCGCGATCTCGGCATTGTCGAAGGGCGATCGTCCGGGACCGGAGAATTCGATCGGCAAACTCGTGGCCGGCTCGATGATCCAGGACGTGGCCACCTACGCGCTCGATCTGCAGGGCGCCAGCGGCGCGCTGAGCGGGCCCGACGATGCCGAGGCCGCGGGAAAATTTCAGGCGATGCTGCTGCGCGCGCCCGGCACCCGCGTCGAAGGCGGCACCGACGAGATCATGCGCAACATCATCGCCGAGCGTGTGCTGGGACTACCCGGTGACATCAGGGTCGACAAGGACGTGCCGTTTAACAAGATCCCGACCAAGGGAAGAGCTTAACTGTCGTTCCGGGGTGGCGCAAAGCGGCGAACTACGATGTGCATTTGCACATCTGAGAACCTCGAGCGACATAACTTCTAGATTCCGGGTTCGCGCTGTGCGCGCCCCGGAATGACAAAGAAAAAAAGGAGCCCGCCATGAATTTCGATGACACGCCGCAGGAAGCCGAGTTTCGCGCCGTCGCCCGCAACTGGGTCGCTGCCAATGCGCCGAAAGAGTTTGAGGAGGAGTTGTCAAAATCCTCGCTCGGCCGCATCAGGCTCGCCAAGCACGACATGGTCGATGTCGGCAAGGCCTGGCAGAAGAAGAAGGCCGATGGCGGCTGGGCCTGCCTGCATTGGCCGAAGGAATATGGTGGCCGCGGCGTGACGCCGATCGAGCGCGTGATCTGGCAGCAGGAGGAGGGCGTCTATGGCAAGCTGACGCAGCCGTTCCAGATCGGCGAGGGCATGTGCGGCCCGACCGTGATGGCCTGGGGCACTGAAGACGCCAAGCGCCGCTATCTGCCGAAGCTCGCCTCCGGCGAGGAGATCTGGTGCCAGCTGTTCTCCGAACCGTCGGCCGGCTCCGACGTCGCCGGCTTGCGTACCCGCGCCGAGAAAAAGGGCGACAATTGGGTCGTCAACGGCCAGAAGATCTGGACCTCGGGCGCGCATTATTCCGACTACGGTCTCCTGATCGCACGTACCGATCCGAATGTGCCCAAGCACAAGGGCCTGACGATGTTCTTCCTCGACATGAAGAGCCCGGGCGTCGAGGTGCGGCCGATCAAGCAGGCCAATGGCATGCAGGAGTTCAACGAGGTTTACTTCACCGACGTCGTGATCCCGGACAGCCAGCGGCTTGGCGCTGTCGGCGAGGGTTGGAGCGTGTCGCTGACCACGCTGATGAACGAGCGCATGTCGATCGGCTCGCGGCTCGCGACCGGCGTGCCTGAACTGTTCGAGTTCTGCTCCAATTTGATGCTGGAGGACGGGCTGGCGATCGACGATCCGGCGGTGCGTTCCAAGCTTGCGAGCTGGGCGGTGAAGGCGAGCGGGCTGAAATACACCAGCTACCGCGCGATCTCGGCGCTATCGAAGGGCGAACGTCCCGGCCCGGAAAACTCCATCGGCAAGCTCGTCTCCGGCCTGATGCTGCAGGACATCGCGACCTACGCGATGGATCTGGTGGGCGCGGCAGGCAGCCTGACCGGAGCCGACGAGGAGCAGGCCAACGGCCAGTTCCAGCAAATGCTGCTGTCGTCACCCTCGATGCGCATCGCGGGCGGTACCGACGAGATACTGCGCAACATCATCGCCGAACGCGTGCTGGGCTTGCCCGGCGACATCAGGGTGGACAAGGACGTGCCTTACAACAAGATCCCGACCAAGGGGCGAGGTTAACCGTCATTCCGGGGCGATGCGAAGCATCGAACCCGGAATCTCGAGATGAGTCAGTAACCTCTAGATTCCGGGTTCGCGCTCCGCGCGCCCCGGAATGACAGGAAGATGGAAGCGCCATGGACGCGAAGACCCCAAGCCCTCGCTATTCGACCGAAGACCGCATCGGCGCGCTCGAGGAGCTGCTCAATGAGCGCTACTCGGTGCGCGCGTTTGAGCCACGCGAAGTGCCGCGCGAAACCATCGAGCATGTACTCGCCACAGCGCAGCGCACGGCGTCCTGGTGCAACAGCCAGCCCTGGCAGGTCTTGATCGTCTCCGGCGAGGCCAAGGAACGATTCCGAAAAGCCATCTATGCCGAGGCATCGCGTGGCCTTGGCGAGGACTATGACTTCACGCCGCCGCGCGAATATGCCGGCGTCTATCTGGAGCGGCGCCGCGAGAGCGGGTTCCAGCTTTACAATACGCTGAGCATCGCGCGCGGCGACAAGGCGGCCTACGCAAAACAGGCGCTGGAGAATTACAATTTCTTCGGTGCGCCGCATGTCGCCGTGATCCACACCAACGAGCCGCTCGGCATCTATGGCGCGATCGATTGCGGTGCCTATGTCTCGAACTTCATGCTGGCGGCGCAGGCGCTCGGCCTCGGCACCATCCCGCAAGCCGCCATCGCCCGCCATTCCGGTCTGATCCGCCGCCACTTTGATCTCGCCGACGACCGCCGCGTCGTCTGCGGCATTTCGTTCGGCTATGCCGACCACGCGAACAAGGTGAACAGCTATCGCACCTCGCGCGCCAGTGTGGCCGACACGGTGACGTTCTTCGACAAATAATCGCTCAGCGGCGCCGGACCGCGACCGCTCGGCGCAGCGGCGCTGGCGCGTAACGCGTAGCCATCGCGCCCGTCATCTCCGCCATCTTCTCGCGCAGCTCGGGCGGCTCCAGCACCTCGGCTTCGGCGCCGAGCCGCAACAGTTCGGTGGCGGCATGCCATAGCGTCTTGCCGGTCGGCATGGTGGCGATCCGCCAGCCATCCGCGTCGGCGGCCTCCTCAAGCCGCATCCGCGCCTTCACATGGGGGTGAGCCAGCGCATCGAACAGTTTGAGGCCGAACGGCGACAGCCGCACCGTGGCCTGGCTCGGATGCAGCTCGGCCTCGAGTCGCTCGGTCGACGCGCGCCAATAGGCGGCGAGGTCGAAATCCGCCGGCCGCGTGAACGGCTCGTCCAGCGTCGCGCAATCCAGCACGCGCGCGACACGATAGGTGCGCACGCTGCCGTCGACGCGGCCGGCGACATACCAGCTGCCGCCCTTCAGCACGAGACCAAGCGGCGCCACCCGACGCCGCTTCTCGGCCTTCCAGCTCTGGTAGCGGATTTCGATCAAATGCTCGCGCAGCACCGCATCCGCAACGGCGCGCAGATGTTTCGGCTCCTCGGTCTCGCCGAACCAGCCGGGGGCATCGAGGTGAAAGCGCTGCTGCATCCCCCGCGCATTGGGACGCAGATTTTCCGGCAGCGCCGCCATCAGCTTGGTCTGCGCCGCGATCATCGCAGGCTCGATGCCGAGTGCGGCGGCGGGACCGGGCATTCCCGCCATGAACAGCGCCTCGGCTTCGTCTTGCGACAATCCGTTCAGCCGCACCCGGTAGCCGTCGAGTAGGCGATAGCCACCCTCGGAGCCGCGGTCGGCATAAACCGGGACGCCGGAGGCGGCGAGCGCGTCGATGTCGCGATAGATCGTGCGCACCGAGACCTCGCAGGCCTCGGCGAGTTCGGGCGCGGTGACCTGCCCCCGCGCCTGCAGGGTGGTGAGGATGGAAAAAAGCCGGCTCGCGCGCATGGGCCGGATCATACCTGACACAGGATGTCAGGTATAGGCGCGCATAAGCAGTCCGCGCCCCGAACGGCGCGAGGAGACGGCCCATGACTTCAACCGACCGCATCACCCTGTATTATTCGCCCCAAAGCCGTGCCACCGGCGCTCGGGTGCTGCTGGAGGAACTCGGCGCGCCATACGATTTGCACATCCTCAACATGAAAGCCGGCGAGCAGCGCCAAGAGGCCTATCTCGCTGTTAATCCGCTCGGCAAGGTGCCGGCGATCCGCCATCGCGGTGCGCTGGTGACCGAACAGGTCGCGATCACCATCTATCTCGCCGACCTGTTCCCGCAGGCGGGACTGACGCCGGCGCTCGATGATGTCAGGCGCGGGTCTTATCTGCGCTGGATCGCCTATTATGGCGCGTCCTTTGAGCCGGCTTTGATCGACAGGTTCATGAAGCGCGAGCCGACGCCGGTCATGCACTCGCCCTACGCCGATTACGACACCATGCTGGGCGCACTGGAATCGCAATTGACCAAGGGGCCGTATCTGTTCGGCGAAGAGATCACAGCGGCCGACATGCTCTGGGGCATGGCGTTGAGCTGGACCATGATGTTCGGCCTGGTGCCGCCAAAGGACGTCTTCGTCCGCTATGCCGAGCGCGTCACCTCGCGTCCGGCGTTCAAGCGGATTTCCGCCGCCGATGACGAGATGGCGGCGCAGCATGCCGCAGCCGCGGGAATGTGATAGAGCGTTGTGATGGCCAAGACGCTGCACACCACCAACTGCCTCAACACCTTCATCCGCGTTGCGGAGGATTGTCCCGCTCGCGGTGGCGAGGAGCCGCAGCCGCGTGGTGCCGGTCCGACGGTCGCCACGCTGCAATATCAGATGCTCGTCCGGTCGCCGTACGAATACACCTCCGACGACGTGGTATTCGCGACCTCAGCGCCGGGCCGCGCGCTCGATGCGAAGGCGACGAAGAAAGCGCGCAATCTCGCCCGCGAGACATTCTTCTCCAAGGGGCAGGCCTGCATGCGCGCCTCCCCGCTGGGAAAACGCTTCGGCTGGGGCGTCCATGCCGACGCCGAGGGCCGTGTCGCAATCTATGCCGTCGACAGCAAGCGCTACCAGGCGCTTGCTGCCGATTCCAAGCTCACGCAAACGCGCGCGATGCGCAGCAGGCGGGCGTGACCTCGCCACTCAAAACCGCGGTGCCCGCTTCTCCGCGAACGCCTTGATGCCTTCCTTGATCTCGTCGCCGCGCATGCTGTCGCGGTGGCGTTGGTCGGCTCCGGCGTCGTCGAGTTCGCCGCGGGCGAATTCGTTGATGGCGCGCTTCATCCCGGCCATCGCGACCGGCGCATTGCCGGCCAGGATTGTGCCGAGCTTGTCGACTTCCTCGTCCAAAAACTCCGACGCCACCATGGCGGTAAGGTAGCCGATCCGCAGCATCTCCGGTGCCGTGATCTTCTGCGCGGTCAGGAATAGCATTTTGGCGTTGTCGACGCCGAGCCGCGTTACGTAGCGCTTGATGCCGCTCCGGTAGTAATGCAGCCCGAGCCGCGCCGCCGGCATGAACATCTCGGCAGTGTCGACGCCGATCCGGAAGTCGCAGGCCAGCGCCAGATCGGTCGACCCGCCATAGACGCCGCCGTTGAGCCGGCAGATCGTCGGCACGCCGAGATCCTCGAGCCGGTTGACCACGACCTCGAACGCCGAATCCGCGCTCTGCTGCGCGCTCGTGCTCTTGGCGCGCTCGGCCACCGAATTGAGATCGTAGCCGGCAGAGAAGGCGCGGCCGGTTCCGGTCAGCACCAGCACGCGGATCGCGGGATCGGCCTCGACCCGGTCGAACAGCTTGACGAGCCCATCGAGATCCTCGGCCTGCAGCCGGTTGAGATGCTTGGGACGGTTGAGGCGGATGGTGGCGCGGGCGCCTGATACGTCGAGCAGGGGTGAGCTTCCGGTATCGGCCGCGTCAGGCATTGTTGTCTCCATCATTGATTCTCGAGTTCGCGCCGCTTGGCCTCGGCGTCGATGGTCTCGGCGAGTTCGGGATGCCTTGCCATCAACAGGCGGAAATCGACGAGGTCAAGCACCAGCAGCCGCGAGACCTTGGTGGTCGTGACATTGGCGCCGCGCTTGGCGTTGCCGAGCAGCGCCATCTCGCCGATAAACGCGCCTTCGCCGAGCTTCACCTTGCGGCCGGGCAGGTCGACCTCGACCTCGCCGGCCGCGACGAAATACATGCAGTCGCCGTTGGTGTCCTTGCGAATGATCATGGTGCGCGGCGGCAGGTCCATGGTCCGCAGCATCTGGGTGACGTCGGCGATCGCCGCCGGTCCAAGCGTCGCGAAGAACGGCACCTTGCTGACGGTTTCCCAGGTCTTGAGGAAATTGTCGCGGCGGGTTTCGGCGGCAAAGCCGGTCGCCAGAATACCAGTCCACAGCCCGAACACGCCCAGCCCCGAGATCATCACCATCGCCGCGACCATGCGGCCGAGCGGGGTGATCGGCACCACGTCGCCATAGCCGGTGGTGGTCAACGTCACCACCGCCCACCACAGCGCGGCCGGTACGCTGCCGAAGGTCTGCGGCTGCACGTCGTGCTCCAGGAAATACTCGGCGACGGAGGCAAGGAACACCACCATCAGGAAGATCACGAGCACTGAGAGCAGCGGGCCTGATTCCACCACCAGCACGCGCCGGAGCTGCCGCAGCCCCGGGATGCCCGGCACCACCTTGAGCACCCAGAGGATCGCGAGCAGCCACGCCGTCTTCGGCTCGATACCCGCGAGCAGGGCCAGCGGCACGGCCAGTGCACCAACGGCGTCGACCAGTCCGGCGCCGGACAGCGCGTAGAACCACAGCCGGCCCCGCTGCCGCATATGGCGCAGCCGCACCAGCCATTCGAACACGAAATAGGCGAGGCAGCCCCACAGCAGCGCGTCGACCCAGTGGGCGGCGGCATCATAGGCCGGCGCGACCGTCAGCAGCGTCATCATGGCGACGCCAAGGCTCACCGCGGCATAGGCGACCGTGGTCATGTTGCGGCCGGCAGTGGCGGACAGGAATTGTTCCAAAACCGGAAAGACGGGCCGCTTGGACATCGGACGTATGTTGCCTGTCGATGGGTGATCTGAAACGGGACCCTGCGGGAGGCCGGGCCAGCGCCGTAACCTGCCCCGTCCCAGGTCAGGCCGTCAACGCACCCAAGTCAACGTACCCAAGTCAACGCACCCAGGTCAGCGGCCGCAGCTGGTCTTCCGTCGGTTGGAATAAATGGCCCTGCAATCTGTCCTGATTTTGCGTCCGCAAATGTGAGAAATCAGACAAAGCGTCGCTTTTTCCCCGTATATCAGGGATGCGGTGGCGGACGCGACCTCGGCCGCACTGCAGCGACTAATAGACTGTTACATTCACTTCTTGAGAATTGGTTGGTTTCCGATGGATACCTCGCACCTCGCGGAGCACGCCGGCGCCGCCGGCAGTTTCTTTGCCTCGATCTTCGTGGTCGCCACGCTGTCGATGCGGACCATGATCCCGCTGCGCGTCTTCGCCATCCTGACCAACATCATCCTGATCGCGACCGCGGTCCCGACCCACAATTACGCGACGCTGATCCTGCATTCCGTGCTGCTGCCGATGAACACCTACCGCCTGCACCAGATGCTGCAGCTGGTCCGCAACGTGAAGAAATCCGTCAACAGCGACCTGTCGATGGATTGGCTCCGGCCATTTACGACGGAACGGAAATGCACCGCCGGCGAAGTGTTGTTCTACAAGGACGAGAAGGCCGACAGCATGTTTTACATCACCAGCGGCCGCTTCCGCTTGGTCGAATCCGGCATCGAGCTGCCGGTCGGCGCCATCGTCGGCGAGTTCGGCATGCTGTCGCCATCGAACACAAGGACCCAGACGCTGGAATGCACGGAGAACGGCGTGGTGCTCTCGGTCACCTACGACCAGGTCGAGCAGCTTTACGTCCAGAACCCGGCGTTCGGCTTCTACTTCCTGCGGTTGGCCAGCGCCCGGCTGTTCCAGAACATCTCGACGCTCGAGCAGCGGCTGGCGCAGCACACCACACCGCCGGTCGCGGAGCCGAAGCCCGCATGAGCCGCTCATGAGCCCATTATGACGAGTCCGTTATGACTGGTCCTGGAGGCATCGCAGTGCCTGACGATGACGGTCTGCTGGCTTCGCTCCGCTATCTGTTCGCCGACATCATCGGCGATGAAGATGACGGACCGCCATTGTTGCCCGACGCTTGCCCGGAGCACCTCGGGCCGGTCGTGAGCGATGCGATCCAGTTGCTGACCACGTATCAGAGCGCCAGCTACGCCAGCCTTTATATCGACCGGCTCAAGCGCTTCGTCGGCCGGCGCGGCGTCGATGACACGCTGCTCGCCGACATTGCGCGACTGATGGCGCAGCGAATGGCCTATGAGGATGCGATCCGCATCGCGCAGCTCAAGCTCGGTGAGGTCAACGAGGCCGGCGGTGCCCTGGCGGCGCGCTCCGCCGACGACGTCAAGAAATTCCGCCTCGATGAGTTGATCGATGCCTTGCCGGCGATCGTCGCCGATCCCGTGCTCGGCGCGCTCGATCGGCTCGGCTGGCTGCGCAAGAACGTCTCGATCCGGTTCAGCGCCAACAACCGCTTCAGCGTTCGCCGCTTGCGGATTGAGGCGGGGTTGAAGCGCTGGCGGCTGTTCTCGGTGCGCTATGCCAAGGAGCGCATCTGGGTCGAGCGCTGGCTGCACATGATCGACCGCAGCCTGACCAAGCAGCCGGCGGCGGCCATGGCGATCATCGAGACCGCGACCATGATCCAAGGCTACGGCGATCCCTACCGCCAGGGCATCGCGGACTGGCATGTCATCATCGACGCCCTCGCCAAGCCGGTCTTCGACGGCACGCTGGCGCTGCCGGATCTCGCCGGCGCGATCGCCGAAGCGCGCGCTGCCATCATGCCCGATCCGCGGCAGTCGTCGCTGAAGCGCAAGATCGCCGAAATCCGCGCGCGGGTGCCGCAGGCCTAAGTCTTGTAGGGTGGGCAAAGGCGCACTTGCGCCGTGCCCACCATTCACACCGTGCTTGCAATGGTGGGCACGCTTCCGCCTTTGACGCGGAGCCACTGCCGACAAGTCGCTTTGCCCACCCTACGAGTCCGTAGGCACTGAGTTCTGCGACCTACCGTTCATAGCGCGGCGGTTCGTCGTAGCCGTGACGGCTCGAATAGAACAGCAGGCCCATCAGGCCGACGCCGACCACGACAAGCGCGGCAACTCCGATCGTGAATACGACGATGCCATAGGTGGGCACCGGTGCGTCCGGCCGTATCACGCCTTCATAGGCGTAGCAGCCGACGGCGACCAGAAATGTCAGCAGGCCGATGCTGATTGCAATGCGCATGCGTATCCGCCTTTGCTGAAAGCCAAGATTTTCCCGAAGACAAGATTCTGCCGAAGACGAGCAAGCGCGGATTGCGGCGGTTAACCCGCCGCGGCAGTGACTTCGGCCAGCGCCTGCTGCCCGGCTTCTGTCAATTCGGCGAGCGTTGTCCTGCCGCTCCCGGCACCTTTGACGATGTATCGGGCAACGCGCCTGCTTACGGCGTGTTCCTCGCCATGAGGGGTTTGGCCGCAGACGCGGTCATCTCGCCTCCGATGGAAGGCCGATGTTGAGGCAGGTTCCCCGGTGCCGTCGTTAACCTGGCGTCCCGTATCGATGAAATCGCGCAGGCAAATCGCGCAGGAACGATTCGTTGCTTCACGCGTAACACCGATGTGTTCGCCGCTCGCCCCCCGACAGCGGCGGACCACTCTGGTGACGGGCTCCGGCGGATTTGCCGCCGGGGCCCGCCTGGCCTTTTGGGGCAGACAAATCCGTTCTCCGCCGAAGCGGCTGGGACCAAGCCGCAGGAACGATGCTCCTGCCCGGCTGTTGCAGACATGCGACATGTTTAAGGGAGAATTCGCATGGCAATGGACGACAAGGAAATGGGGAATCTGATCGGCAGCGACAAAGTCGAGGGCACCGCAGTCTATGGCGGCGATGAGCGCAAGATCGGTTCGATCGAGCGGGTCATGATCGACAAGACGAGCGGGCGCGTGTTCTACGCCGTGCTCGGCTTTGGCGGAATCCTGGGTCTCGGCAACGACCATTATCCGCTGCCTTGGCAGTCGCTGAAATATGACACGCGGCTGGGCGGCTATGTTACCGGCGTGACCGAGGACCAGCTTCGCGGCGCGCCGAAATACGGCAGCGACAGGGATTGGAGTTGGTCTGATATCGCCAGGACGCGCACGGTGAACGATTATTACGGTGTGCCGCTGGTCTGATTGGCATTGGGCTGAGAGGGGCCGCGTGTCATCGTGCGGCCCCGCGGCGGCCTCAGCAGCAGGCGGTCGATGGCTTCGGCGCCGCCTGCGGGGCACAGCAGGCGCCTTGCTTCTCTTCCTGCTTCTCCTGTGCGACCCAGGCGCGGTTCTCACCGGTGCCGTCGCCGTAGTCGGTGCTTTCGCCTGTGGTGTGGAAGGTCTCCCACGCGATCCCGGCGGGATCATCGATCCAGGACTTTTCGGACTTGGCATAGCAACAGGCGGTCTGTCCCTGCTCGATGACCTCGCCGCCGGCCTGCTGCAGCCGGTCGTAGACCTCGCGCAATTCCTCGCCGGTCTCGACCTGGATGCCGAGGTGATCGAGCCCCGGCTGCCGTCCGCGTGTCGAGATGGCGAAATTCACCCGCGGGTCGTCGAGCATCCATTTCGCGTAATCTTGCTTCACGACTGACGGCTTGGCCGCGAACAGCGCCGAGTAGAAGCCGATCGAACGGGACAAGTCCGCAACGGAGACGTGAACATGCATGCGCTTCATGATGTGTCCTTTCGGGCGATCAGCCTGGCGTACTTTCACGCAAGTTTGTACGCGGCAACGGGCCTTCAGGCAACGCGCCACTGGCCGCACCACACATTCAGTGCCGCCCGCTGTATCACTCCGCAAGTACGGATTCAGATACGTGCTGCGTACGTGCTCGCGGCAACATGGCCAACGCGATCAAGGCAGCCAGGCTGAGGCCCGCCGACACAACGACCACCATCCGGCCCATCGGCGCGATCAGCAGCCCGAAGGCCAATGGCGCAGCTGCCTGACAAATCCGGGACGGCGCCCCGATCAAGCCCAGCCTGTAGGCGTAGTTCTCGGGCCCAAAGAGTGCGAGCGGCAACGTGCCGCGCGCGATCGTCAGGATGCCGTTACCCGCACCGTGCAACAGCGCGAACGCTGCAGCGGCGCCGCCGCCGAAGACACCGATCACGCATGCACCGAGTGGGTGCGTCAGGCAGGCAAGCCGCGTCGAGAGCAGTGGATGGAAGCGGCTCAGCAAGCTCGCCTCGAGCACCCGGGCGGCGACCTGGGCGGGACCGATCATCATGCCGGCGAACACCGCCTGTGCAGGCGTCGCCCCGAATGTCTCGACGATGCGCGGGAGGTGCGCCGCCATCGCCGACGTCACCGTCCAGGCGGCGGCGAACGCGAACGCGAGCAGCACCATGGTCCGGTCAAACGGAATGGTGGGCTTCACGACCGGCCCCTTGGCGGAGGTCGTCCGTACCGTCTTCGGCAGCAACAGATTGAGCGGCAGGCCGATGACGATGTGCGCGACCGCCCAGGCGTAGCAAGTCTCCCGCCAGCCGACCGTCTCGAGCCCAAGCGAACTCAACGGCCAACCGACAGTGCTGGCGAAGCCTGCGATCAAGGTGATGCCGGTGATCGATGCGCGTGCGTCACCGCCGTAAATGCGGCCCAGGGCACCGAACGCCGCATCGTAAAGGCCGAGGCCCATGCCGATGCCGAGCAGCAACCACGCGGCCGACATCGTCCACACCGAGGCCGATGCACCGAGCAGCGCCAGACCCGCCGCCAGAATCAGGTTCGAGGCGCAGAGAACCTGCCGGCCGCCGACGCGATCGATCTCACGGCCGACCCGGGGACCGAGCAGTCCGGAGATCACGAGCGACGCGGAGAAGGCCGCGAAGAACCAGTTGCTGGAAATTCCGAGGTCATGCGCGATCGGATCGGCCAGGATCGCCGGCAGATAGTAGCTCGATCCCCAAGCCAGCGTCTGCGAACTGCCTAGCGCGGCGACGACGACAAGCCGTCCCCGATCCATCAGGCGCAACCGCAGCCGGACTTGCCGGCCGACTTGGCCGACGCATCGTCGGCGCAGCAGGCCTCGACGCTGGCAGGGGTCGGGCCGCCGCAACAGCCGGATGATGCTCCGCCTTCTACGCCGCCGCGCGTACAGACGCCGGTTTCCGGCAGGTCGAGCTCCACCCGCTCGGCTGCTTCCCTGTCGCCGGCGATGTCGGCCGCGATCGAGCGCACCTGTTCGTAGCCGGTGATCATGAGGAAGGTCGGCGCACGGCCGTAGGATTTGATGCCGGCAAGGTAGAAGCCCGGATCGTCCTGCATCAGTTCGCGCGCGCCGTGCGGACGCACGGTTCCGCAGGAGTGCTCGTTCGGATCGATCAGCGGCGCAAGCGCGACGGGCGCCTCGATTGCCGGATCGAGCCGAAGCCGGATTTCGCCGAGGAACGAGAGGTCCGCGACGACGATGCTGCGTCCACAGCAGGCGGACGACGTCGCGATCCGCAGCCGGCCATCCGCCTGCGAGATGGCGGCGACCGGAAAGCCGGCCTCGACCCGGACCTTGCCGGATGCGACGAGGGACGCGAAGTGAGCCCCGAGTTCGCCGCGGGCTGCCAGCTTGTCGTTGGCGCCGCCGCCGAAAGCCTTGGCAGGATCCGTTCCACGCAGCAGCCAGATCGGCTGCGTGCCATCCGACTGCTGCGCCAATGTGGTCAGGTCCGTCAGCGTGCCGATCGCCGAGTGGCCGGCGCCTAGGACAGCCACGGTCTTGCCGGCGAAGCGGGCGCGGTCCCTCCCGAGGACGTCGGGCATGCCGTACGAAATCTGCGCCGCGGCTTCGCGCTCGCCGATCGCGGTCAGACCATTGGCGCCGGCGGGATTCGGCGAGGCCCATGTTCCGGACGTATCGATGACCGCGTGGGCCCGCAGCGTCTCCGGGCCCCCGCCGTTCTGGTTACGAATCTCGAAAGGCGCCGCCTCGCGGCCCTTGGTCTTTGCCTTGTCGAAGCCCGCACGCCCGATGGCGGTGACACGGCTCGATGTTCGGATGACGTCGCGCAGTGCGGTCTTGGTCGCGAGAGGTTCGATGTAGCGCTCGAGCAATTCGGCTCCGGTCGGATAGACCTGCGGGTCGGGAGAATTCCACCCCGTCGGCGCGAGCAGGCGGGCGGCGGCCTTGTCGACGTTGTATTCCCATGGCGAGAACAACTGCACGTGCTGCCATTGCCGCATGGAGTGCCCGGCCTCCGGCCCCGCTTCCAGCACGATCGGCGTCATGCCGCGCTCCAGGACATGGGCTGCGGCGGCAAGGCCGACCGGCCCGGCACCGATGATGGCGACCTTCTTCGATGTGCTCATTGGCTTAATTCCCATTATTCTAGAATATTCGAAATAAACGGCAAGAAAATCAGGCTGCCGTCTGGGTTGGCGTGCATTCCTTTTCGTCGACGCAGCACTCGGCAACCAGAAAGTCCACCAAGCCTTGCATCGTGTCGTATTCTGCGTGACAGACCAGCGTCGTACCCTCGCGGATCTGCGAGATCAGCCCGACGGCGACGAGTCCCTTGACGTGATGTGACAGGGTCGACGCCGGAATCTTCAGCCGTTCCTGCAAGCGGCCGACGGGCATGCCGGCGCGGCCGGCACGCACGAGCGTCCGGTAGATTTTCAGTCGGGTCGGATTGCCCAGTGCTTCCAGCCGAGCTGCTGCGTCATCGATCTTCATGGAGACAAGGATGAAGGAGCCTCCAACGGATGTCAACCATATTTCCAGAATATTCGAAATAGTGAGGGCTGTTGCGGAAGTTTGGATTGACGAGGCCATACATTTCTATAAATCTGGATATATGGAAACAGAAATCGCACTCCTGGCTCTCGCCGCCCTTTCTCAATCGACGCGCCTGGAGGCTTTCCGGGCGCTGGTCAGACACGAGCCCGACGGGCTTGCTGCCGGAGATCTGGCCCGGCTGCTGGAAGTCCCGCAGAACACGCTGTCGGCACACCTGTCCATCCTGACCCGTGCGCGGCTGGTGACCTCGGAGCGGCGTAGCCGCTCGATCCTCTATCGGGCCAATCTCGAGGAATTTCGTGATGTCGTGGTTTTCCTGTTGCGGGACTGCTGCGGCGGGAAGCCGGAGATTTGCGCCCCGGTTGTTGAGATCCTGCAGTCTTGCTGCGCGCCGAGGCGAAAGGAGCGAAGCCGTGCCTGATCACTTGGACGCGTTCGACCTTTCCCGGCGTCTGGCGGCGGAAGCTCTCGGGACCGGCATCCTTGTCGCCACCGTGGTCGGCTCCGGCATTATGGCCGAGACGTTGACCAAGGACGTCGCGCTCGCGTTGCTTTGCAACACGCTACCGACCGGAGCGATCCTCGTCGTCCTGATCACGGTGCTGGGGCCGATTTCAGGCGCGCATTTCAATCCTGCGGTGACGCTCGTCTTCACCGGCAAGCGCGAGCTCCCCGTGAACGAGGCCGCGTTCTACGCGATCGCGCAGATCGCTGGTGGCGCCATCGGCACCCTGGTGGCCCATCTGATGTTCGCGCATCCCTTGATCGATTTCTCGATGAAGGTGCGGACCGGCGGAGCCCAGTGGTTCGCGGAGGCGGTGGCTGCGTTCGGTCTGGTCGTCACCATACTCGCCGGCATCCGCTTCCAGCGTGCGGCCGTTCCCTGGCTGGTGGGCCTCTACATCACCGCAGCATATTGGTTCACAGCATCGACCTCTTTCGCCAACCCGGCCGTCGCGATCGCGCGGTCGCTGACGAACACGTTTTCAGGCATCCGGCCCGCCGACTTGCCCGGCTTCATCGTCGCAGAACTCTGTGGAGCGTTCGCCGGCATGCTGTTGATGAACTGGCTGCTGGGCCGTCATGAGGTGCGCGGCCCGGTCGCTATCGCGGAGACACATTCATGAGCGTCACGATCTATCATAATCCCGGCTGCGGGACGTCGCGGAATACGCTTGCGATGATCCGGCAGAGTGGTGTCGAGCCCACCGTCATCGAATATCTCAAGACGCCTCCGTCGCGTGAGACATTAAAGGAGTTGATCGCCTCGATGGGAATTCCGGTGCGCGACCTGCTGCGCCAGAAGGGCACCCCTTATGCGGAGCTGGGTCTCGCCGATCCGAAGCGGACTGACGAAGAGCTGCTCGATGCCATGATGGCGCATCCCATTCTCATCAACCGTCCCATCGTGGTTACGCCGAAGGGCGTACGACTGTGCCGGCCCTCGGAGGCCGTCATCGACATACTGGACAATCCGATCGGGTGGTTCGTGAAAGAAGACGGCGAGGTGGTCGAGCCTCGTTGAGTGCGCGGACGCGGGACGCTCATCGCGCCGCGATGAATGCTTGATGTATATGACCGACAGGCGATTCAACAAACTCGCTGTCGTCCCGGGCCTGACCCGGGACCCATAACCACCAATGCGAATTGTTATTCGATGCTGGGGCCGCGATCCCTACCACAACAGAACCCTGTGGTTATGGGTCCCGGCCTGCGCCGGGACGACAGCGATATATGAGCAGCGACCAACCCGCCGCCCGGCGCTCACCCGCTCGCGGCCTTCACCACCACCACATTGTCCTCCGCTTGCTGCGGGTGGCGCTTGAGATGATCGCGGCGCAGCGCGATCTCGTCGCGGACCAGCTCGTAACCGAGCTTGAAGGTGTCGAGCCCGTCACTGCTGATGGTGCCGTCCCGCAAGCCGACCACCGCGTGGCGCAGGATCGTCTCGAGTTCGTCCTGCAGCTCGTCGAGATGGTCGATGCACATGGCGTGCTCCATCCGCTCGCCGACGTCGAGGATCCGGATCGCCAGCTCGCTGGCCTTTTCCGGCGCGACACGGGTGATCTTGGTGTAGATCGCGGCGAAGATCGAACCGATGACGCTGAGCGCGCCGGCGCCGAGATACATCATGTCGCTGTAGCGATCCATGAACGACTTGGTGTCGTCGTTGATGTACTGGGCGGCGCCGGGATGGGCGATGATGAAGGCGTCCTTGTCGGTCGCCGCCGGCTCGATCTTGGAGGCGAAGCCGTCGTCGAGCACGAGCTCGGCCTTGTTCTCGTAGACGACGCGCGCAAGCTCGGACGCCGTGGTCGTCGACACCTGCGACTGTGCGACCAGCAGCCATTCCAGGCCGATGGTGTCGACATCGTCGTCGGGAATCGCCGGCGAGGACGACAGCATGCCGGTCGAGACCGTCTCCTCGGAGATCGCCGGAAATTTGCGGGCGAGCGCCTTGGCCGAATCGATCGCGTTCAACGTGAAGCCGCTGCCATGCTTGGCGAACTGCTCGTAGGTCTTGTCCTTCATGATCGTCGAGGTGTGCTCGATGGCGACGACCGCGGCAAAGCCAGAGGCGAACAATTTGTCGAACGGGGTGTTCGGTGGTGCCTGCTGCACCCGCTGCGCTGCATCGGGGCTGTCGGAAATCTCGAGCGCGCTGCGGACGAAGTTGACGCTGTTCTCGCTGTAGCCGACGACCGCGATCTTCTTCTTCTTGAGGTCGGACAGCGACTTGATCTTCTTGCCGCCGGGGCTGAGCACCAGCACCACGTCGTGCTCGAGGATCGCGATGGTGCGGGCGCGCGGCGGCACTTTGGCGTCGGTGCGCAGGATCGCAAGACCGGCGTCGCGCCGGTCGAACTGCGCCAGCGCCTTGGCATTATCAGGGTTCGGCACGATCTTGAGCCGCAATCGCGACGAATTGGCCTTCAGCACGGTCTTGAGCTTGGCGGCGAACCTGGCCTCGGGGCCATTGGCATCGCCGACCGCGAACACCAGCGTCTCCGAATTGCGCAGCCAGACCCGGCCGCCCCACACGGTGGCGGCGCTCAGGATCAGCGTCAGGATCGAGAAGATGAAGATCTGCGTACGATTGCTCTTGACAACCCTGGCGCGAGGCGGCGGCAGGGCCGGCATAGGCGTGGGGGCTTCGGCGCTCATGGCTCATCACCCGTCCGGGAGAGACTCCTGCCACTTCTCAACTGGCGGCGGCATGCCCGGTGAATTGGTAAATCACTATAAAAGAAAGAATATTTCGCGCGCCGTCGATGATATGCCTCCCGGCGCGGAATGCAAACCGGCACCCCGCCGTAACCTTAACCCGTCGGGGTCGCGCGCGATGCCACATGACGATCGCCACTATCGCCGCCAGGACACATCATGAGATTTTCGAACGACCCACAGGTGCATTCCGCCGCCGGAGGTGTCATAAATGCGACACGCTTTGGAATTGTCCGGGTTTGAGAAATTGTGCTGACGGGCTGACCCAGATTTCTTGCGATCACTTTCATCCCATTAAGGGGCGTCAGCTTGTTGTTTCCCTCGATGTCATCGTCGGTGTCGGTTGGTGCCCTGGTCGGATGGATGCTGCTTCTGACGGCGAAGCACATCATCGCCGATTTCATGCTGCAGAGCGCCTGGATGGCGATCGGCAAGGATCAGAAGACCGGCTGGGCGATGCCGCTGCTTGCGCATTGCCTGGTGCATCTGGCGGTCGCACTGGTGCTGATCGTGGTCGTCGCGCCGCGCTTCTGGTACGTCGCTTTCGTTGATTTCGTCATCCACATCATCATCGACCGCTGCAAAGGAATCTGCGCCTCGCGCTTCGGCGTGACGCTGGAGTCCGGGCATCCTTGGTTCTGGACCCTGATCGGGGTCGACCAGGCGCTGCACCATCTCACCGGCTTCGCCCTGTCGATCTACATGGCCGCCAACTGAGCCGTCTGCGGCTCGATCTCCGCAAGTTAGCTCTCCAAGGTCGCGCCGGCTGGAACCTGCCGTTCGCGGCGCGCGGATGTGATTCGTGTGCAACGGGCAAGGGGCCCCCCAAGGGACCCCGGTGACGACCGGGGGCCGTGGTTAACCTTTCGTTAGAGGATTGCGCGGCATCTTCGCGATCGAAGGGGGATTTGCAAATGTTTTCAAGCCGTGACGCGTACGAGAACGATGCCTGCCCGGTCGGTGACGAAATGCTCGGCCAGATGTATCGCGCCAATCCGAACGGCCTGTCGCTTCTGGTCGCCAACGTCTCGCCCGACGCAAGGGCGATGCTGGCGCTGTTCTGCTATCGCCGGAGTCATTTGCACTCACTTGCGCTCGCGATTGCGTCGAGCTGCACCGAGCGCGATCTGATCAATATCGGCGGACGGGTCGGCTCGACTCTTTATGCGCTGTCGCGTGAACCGGCGCGCGCCGCCGCCGTGTCGCATGGCAGCCGCAAGCCGATCACGCTGTCGACCAAGCCGCTGTCGACCTTTGCGCCTGTTGTCGATGACGATCTCGACGACGAAGACTTCACCGACACGGTCGCGGCATCGGTCTGATCTGTTCCTTTGCAGGTCAGATGACCGGCAGCCCGTGCCGGCGCCGCGCCATTGCGCATTCCGCATCGCCGGGCATGCAGGTCCGGCACACCTCCGGCCGCACCGCATAGACATCGCAGCACGTCTTAACCCCGATCTGGCCTGACAGCGCCGCGCAGCGGTCGCCGTCGCACCGCATGCCTGACAGCCGCGCGTTGACGAACTTTGCCGGGATCAGCTCGAGCTGCGCGTCGTCCTCGACCGTGAAGCGCGGCCAGTTCTCCGAATAGCTGCAGCAGGCCCCGCAGGACTGGCAGGGGCTCTCGCCGGTGGCTCCGATGCTATCAGCTGTCATCAAGTGTCCTTCGGCGCTTCCCAGACCAGGCTGCGCCGCCAGCGCGCCCTGAGCAGGTCGCGCCGCTCCGGATATTTCTCGTCGTGGTAGAACGCCGTGACGACGCGGTCGGTGCGGAAGCTGCGGAAATCCTTGCGCAGTTCGCACCATGCCGCGAGCAGCCGCACCGCCTCGTGATAGCCGACCGCGATCGGCCAGATCGTGCGCTCGCTATCGCGGCCATGCTCGTCGCGGTAGTTCAGCGTGATCTTCTTGCCTTCATGGATGTGGCTGCGCGTCCTGACCATGTCGATTCTATCGGGCTCCCGGTTCCAGGCCGACCGGGCGCGGCTGGCCGGCTCGAGCACAAACGGCCGCAGGCGGTCGGGCACGGTATCGGCGATCTTGGCCATCAGGTCTTCGGCGGCGCGCGCCAGCGCCGGATCGGCGTGGCCGACCACCCATTGCGCGCCGAGCACGCAGGCCTCGATCTCGTCGGGGGTCAGCATCAAGGGCGGCAGGTCGAATCCCTTCTCCAGGATGTAGCCCATGCCGGCCTCGCCGCGGATCGGCACCTGCTGCTCGATCAGGGTCGCGATGTCGCGATAGATCGTGCGCTTCGAGGTCTCAAGCTCGGCCGCGATCGCATCCGCGGTCAGCGGTTTGCGGGTGCGGCGGAGCACCTGGATGATCTGAAACAGCCGGTCGGCACGTCGCATGGTGATTCTCTCGGCAAATCTCTTGTCAGCTCTCTTGAGCCGTCTCTGGCTCGTCGCTTTGGCCCGTCTCTCTGGCCCGTCTCTTGGTCGATTTTTTGCGCCCCGCCGCGCTGCTGCTGACAGCATGTTGGCAGCAGGTGGGGGCTATAGCAGGACAACACCTCAAGTGAAGGGAATTTGTCCATGACCAATCTTGACGAACTCGGTTTCCGGCAGGCGCAGAGCTTCGCGCTGGAACATATGCTCACGGTCTATTCCACCTCCGGCGACCTGCGCTGGGCCCTGATTGCGCTGATGGCGCGGTCGGTCGCCGCGGCGTGGTCGTTCGGACGGGCACGGGCGGTGAAACGTATCAGCGAGGCGGTCCGCCGCCTCGCACCCGCAAGCTCGCTCCAAAGCCCGCTCGACCGTGAATGTCACTACTGCTGACACCATGGTGGCAGCAGGGGGGCGCTAGCCTCAATCCACGGTAACAGGCAATCGGGAGCACCATGATGATTACGCTTTTTGGCTTTGGCACGGGCTTTGGCTTGCCGGAAATCAGCCCGTTCGTGACCAAGACCGAGGTCCAGCTCAAGATGGCCGGGCTTGCCTACGTCAAGGAAAAGGCGATGCCGCCGGCCTCTCCCAAGGGCCAGCTGCCGTTTATCTCTGACGACGGCGAGACGATCGCTGATTCGACCTTCATCCGCGCTCATATCGAGGGCAAATACGGCTTCGATTTTGACGCGCCGCTCAGCCTGCAGGCCCGCGCCCAGGCCTGGGCGTTCGAGCGCATGATCGAGCATCATGTCTACTGGGCGATGGTCGGCGCGCGCTGGGTCGACGACACCAATTTTGCCAAGGGGCCGGCGCATTTCTTCGATGGCGCGCCCGATCACGTGCGCGACAAGATGCGCGAGGATGCCCAGTTCCGCGTCGCCGAGAACTATCTGCTGAGCGGGCTCGGCCGCCATGGGCCCGACGATGACGTCGATCTCGCCATCCGCTCGCTGTTCGCGCTGTCGGTGCAACTCGGCGACAAGCCCTATCTGATGGGAGACGCGCCCTGCGGCACCGACGCCACCGCATTCGGCGCACTTGCCGGGATCCTGACGCCGTACTTCTCGTCGCCGCTGCGCGAGCGCGCGGAGAAGTTCGACAATCTCAGCGCCTATGTCGACCGGATGATGTTGCAATATTACCCGGACTTCGCCTGGGTGCAGCAGCAACAGGCGGCCTAATCAGCTGTCGCCGCCGCCGCCGGCTGGCCCTTCAATGCGGCCAGCTCGGCTTCGAGCTCGGCGATGCGCTGGTCGCGTGAGGCGAGCGCGGTGGACACATCGGCCGCGTCGAATTTCTGCGGAATGTGCTGCGGGCAGTTGATGTCCCATGCCGTCACCTTGAACACGATCGCCTGCTCGGGACGTGCGCGATAGCCTTGCGGCATCAGCGTCCGCGTCAATGCCGGATCGTCCTCCACCACCCGCGCCTCGCCCCAGATCTTGATGCGTTGGCGGTACGCATAGTTCATCACGAAAATATGGGCCTTCAGATTCTCGGACAGATTGCCCTGCGTGATGAATTGCCGGTTGCCGGCGTAGTCAGCGAACGCGATCGTGTGCTTGTCGAGGATCTTGATGAAGCCCTTCGGCCCGCCGCGATGCTGGATATACGGCTGGCCGTCGGCGCTAGCGGTCGCCAAATAGAAACTGTTGGTGTTCGCAAGGAACGCGGCGAGATTGTCGTCGATCTCCGTCCGCCAGCCACCCTGCGCCTCGACCTCGGCATAGGTTTCGCGCGACCCCTTCCGGGTCTGGATCTGCTTCACGGCCGGGGTAAACCCGACATCGCTGGAATAGCTCTCCCCGTCTGACATCTGAGCCTCCCGTCACGGGCGACAAAACACCCGTCCTCGCGACCTAACATGGGCATTCCCCAATCGTAGGCAATCTTGTGGATTGACACTTCACTATTGCCGAATATGCAATAGTGCCATGGATCGTCTGGACGCCATGCAGGCCTTTGTCGCCGTCGCCGACCTCGAGGGCTTTGCCCCGGCGTCGCGCAAGCTCGGCCTGTCGCCGTCAGCCGTCACCCGGCTGATCGCGGCGCTGGAGGAGCGACTCGGCGCGCGGCTGCTGCAGCGGACCACGCGCCAGGTGACGCTGACCGACGCCGGCTCGCGCTATCTGGAACGGGCGCGCCGGATCCTCGCCGATGTCACCGAAGCCGAGGACGCGGTCGAGACCGAACGGACCCGCCCGGAGGGGCGGCTGGTGATCTCGGCCCCGTTCGGCTTCGGCCGGCTCCATGTCAGCCCGGTCGTCTCAGCCTATCTGAAGCGCTACCCCGATGTCGGCGTCGACCTGCGGCTGTCGGATCGCAGGATCAACCTTGTCGAGGACGGCGTCGACCTCGCGGTCCGGATCGGCCATCTGCCCGATTCGACGCTGGTGGCACGTCATGTCGGAACGATGCGCCGGATCGTGGTGGCGTCATCAGGCTATCTCAAGCGCCGCGGCGAGCCGAAGCGGCCGGCAGATCTCACGACCCATGACACGATCCAGTTCGGCGCCATGACTGCCGCGCCGGACTGGCGCTTCGTCGAGGACGGCCGCGAGGTTCGGATCGCGCCTTCGCCGCGCTTCACCAGCAACAGCTCGGATGCCGCCGTCCAGTATGCCGAGCAGGACGGAGGGCTGACCCGGCTGATGTTCTACCAGGCCGCCGAATCGCTCAGGGCGCAGCGGCTCCAGATCGTGCTCGCGGAGTTTGAGCAGCCGGCGGTGCCGATCCATGTCGTCTATCCGACGACGCGGCTGCTGTCGGCCAAGGTGCGCACCTTCATCGATCTCGTGACCGAGATCACCGACTGGCACTTCGGCTAGATCTTCCCAACCGAAGGCCCGCGCGCGCAAGGCAGATCAGTTGCCGCTCAACTGGCGTCCTTGTTCAATTCGATGGCGACCTGTGAGAGCCACGAGCCCGGCGCGTTCATCACGAACGACTGGTGGTTGCCCTTGGTCTTGATCGTCACCAGCGCGGCAACGGTCTCGCCTTCAATTCGTGCCTCGATCACCCCGTCGGAATTGGTCCCCGAAATCTTGCCGCCCTGCCGGTACTCGTGCTCGAACCAGTTACCCGAGAGCTGCGTTCCGTTCTGCTCGATGTTGGCCGATAACGACATCTTGTAGGCATCGCTCGCACATCGGAGATCCAGGCTGATCGCCTTGTCCGGCTTCGTGACGTTGTACGCGACCTTGCAGCGGACCCTTTCCCAGGCTCCATCTTTGGGCTTCATCGAGCCGGATCCGGACCATCCGCCCTCCAGATTGTCGAAACTTGTTGCCGCATATGACACGCTCAAGGTCATCAGAGCGAAACACGCCGCGGCGCTTCGCTTGAGCCAAAGTCTCCAAGACATTCAGTTGATCTCCGAACCGCAATACGGCGAGCTTACCCGCGCCTGGTCGCCGGGATGTGGCGAACATGTTAAGAGATGTTGCAGATTTTGGCTTTCTGTTGACCGCAGCAAGGCGCGTCCTGCGCAGGCACGGCCGGGACCTCGTGGATATCGAAGCGCGTGTCGGGCGGCCGGCCCGTCCGCTCGAGAGAACCCCAGAGCGTTTTCAAGCGAAGTGGGTCCCGGTTCGCGTGAAGAAAACGCGTCAAAACAAGAATATAGAGCCCCGTTCCGATTCCCATCGGAACGGGGCTCTAGCCCACCGGCTCCTTCTTCGGCACCACGCGGAAGGTGCCGCTGGAGCGTGCGATCGTGACGTCGTCGGCCTTGATCAGGCATTGCGCGAAGCAGATCGTACTGCCGGTCTTGATCACGTCGCCCTCGACCGCGAGCCATTGCCCGACCTTGGCGCTGCCGACGAAATCGACCGCCAACGAGATGGTCACGAACGACGTCGTCCAACCGGTCGCCTGCGCGCAGCTGTAACCCATCGCGGCGTCGGCGAGCGCTGCGATCAGGCCGCCATGGATCAGGCCGCGGCTGTTGGTGTGGGGCCTCGCCAGCCGCAGGCCGACGCTGACGCCTTTGTCGGTCTTCTTCGAGTAAAGTGGTTCCCAGGGATCGGTGAGCGGGCTCTTGCGGAAATGCGGCTCGTAGCCTGCGGGGATATCGGCGGTTGGCGTATCGACGGTCATGTGAAACTCGCGTGCTGGCGTATGATTTGTCGCCATTGAACGGGATGTCGGTGACGGCTGCACCGCCTACAAAGTTTTAAACGAGATTTGCGTGGGTGTTTGAAAGTGGCAGCTTGTCGTCACCCGCGCATGCGGGTGACCCAGTATCCCAGAGACCTGAGCTGGACTCGATAAGCCGCTGCGTACTGGACACCCCGCATGCGCGGGGTATGACGAGCGCGAGTGTGGCAACGAGACTGTAAGACGACGGCATCGCGTAGGGTGGGCAAAGGCGCACTTCGCGCCGTGCCCACCATCAGCACTCCGCTCGGGAAGGTGGGCACGCTGCGCTTTGCCCACCCTACGGATCTCCGCTACAACGCCAACCCCACATAATTCTCCGACAGCGAGGTCTGCGCGGCCTTTGAGCTGACGAGATAATCCAGCTCGGCGATCTGGATACGGGCGGCGAAGTCGCCGTCGTCGGGAAATTTGTGCAGCATCGAGGTCATCCACCACGAGAAGCGCACCGCCTTCCAGACCCGCGCCAGCGCCTTGGCTGAATAGCCATCGAGACCAGCCGAGGATTTCTCGTCGTAATATTCGCGCAGCGCTTGCGACAGATAATGCACGTCGCTGGCGGCAAGGTTGAGGCCCTTGGCGCCGGTCGGCGGCACGATGTGCGAGGCGTCGCCGGCGAGGTACATCCGGCCGAACCGCATCGGCTCGGCGACGAAGCTGCGCAGCGGCGCGATGCTCTTTTCGATCGAGGGGCCGGTGACGAGTTCGTCCGCCGCCTTCTGGTCGAGCCGGCGCTTCAGTTCGTCCCAGAATCGCTCATCCGGCCACTGGTCGACATGATCGTCGAGCGGGCACTGCACGTAATAGCGGCTGCGGTGGGACGAGCGCATGGTGCAGAGCGCAAAGCCGCGTTCGTGGTTGTTGTAGATCAGCTCGGGCGACACCGGCTGCGTCTCCGAGAGAATGCCGAGCCAGCCGAACGGATAGACCCGCTCATAGCTCGTGATCGCCTGTGACGGCACGCTGGCGCGGCTGACGCCGTGGAAGCCGTCGCAGCCGGCGATGAAATCGCATGATATCTCATGGGTCACGCCGTCCTTGACGTAGCTGACGCGCGGATGGTCGGTGTCGAAATCATGCGGCTTGACGTCGCTGGCCGAATAGATCGAGGTCAGGCCGGCCGCCTTGCGGGCGTTCATCAGGTCGAGCGTGACCTCGGTCTGGCCATAGATCGTCACCGTCTTGCCGGTCGCGGCATGCATGTCGATGCGGTGCCGCGCACCGCCGAACGCCAGCTCGACGCCGTGATGGACCAGGCCCTCCTGATGCAGGCGGCTGCCGGCGCCCACCTTGTCGAGCAGGCCCACCGTGCCTTCCTCGAGCAGGCCGGCGCGGATCCGCCCCAGCACATAGTCCGGGGTCTGCCGCTCCACGATGACGTTGTCTACGCCGAAAGTATGAAGTAGTTGCCCAAGCAACAGTCCGGCCGGACCTGCGCCTATGATTGCTACTTTTGTCCGCAATACCTGCTCCTCCCGATACGGTAAGCTCGACCATGGGCCCGCCGCCCGCGGGCACCCGTCGTGAACTTGCCATGGCAACTATATCATATAACAGTCTTGGCAAAGTGCGTTTGCGCGCGGGAAATGTGTTCGCCGCAATGCAAGATGCCGCAGCGGCCGGATTTGGCGGGTACGACCAGGCGTCCGAGGAGCGGATTCCGTCTTGATCGGGCTCGCAAATTAGATAACATGTTAACTAACGAGACCGGGCGGAAAGCCCGCCGTCATGGAGAGGGAGGAGATGCGATGAGGAAACTAGTGTTGGCGCTGCTCGTAGCCGCCAGCGTCACGCCTGCCGTCACGCCCGCCTTGGCGCAGGACAAGACCGTCAATCTCAAAGTCTCGTTGTGGGTGCCGCCGGCGCATCCGCTGGTGCCGGCGACGCAGGCCTGGGCCACCGACATCGAGAAGGCGTCGGGCGGTACCATCAAGGTCTCGGTGTTCCCGTCCGAGCAGCTCGGCAAGGCGTTCGACCATTACGATATGGCGCGCGATGGCATCGCCGACGTCACCTATGTCAATCCCGGCTATCAGCCCGGCCGCTTCCCGATCGCGGCCGCGGGCCAGCTTCCGTTCACCTTCTCCGACGGCAAGAAGGGCACGCTGGCGCTGAACGAATGGTACCACAAATACGCACCCACCGAGATGAAGGACACCAAGCTGTGCTTCGCCTTCATCCACGATCCGGGCGCGCTGCACGGCAAGAAGAAGATATTGCTGCCGAGCGATCTCTCCGGCGTGAAAGTGCGCCCGGCCCAAAGCACGATCGGCGAAATGGTGAAGATGTTCGGCGGCGTCAACATCCAGGCCTCGGCGCCGGAATCGCGCGACGCGATCGAGCGCGGCACGGCCGATGAAATCACCTTTCCCTGGGGCTCGATCTTCCTGTTCGGCATCGACAAGGTGGTGAAGTACCACATGGACGTGCCGCTCTACACGACGGTGTTCACCTACAACATCAACCTCGCCAAATACGATGCGATGTCGGACACCCAGAAGAAGGTGATCGACGACCATTGCACGCCGGAATGGGCCTCCAGGGTCACCGACCCCTGGACCGATTTCGAAGCCAACGGCCGCGTCAAGATGAAGGCGCTGGAGGGCCACGAGGTCTATCCGCTGACCGCCGACCAGCTCGCCGAGTGGAAGAAGGCGGTCAAGCCGCTGCACGACAGCTGGGAAGCGGCGGTGAAGAAGGCCGGCGGCGACGCGGAGAAAATCGACGCCGATCTGCAGGCCACGCTGAAGAAGTATGAGGCGGGGATTTGAATCTCGTCATTCCGGGGCGCGCGTCAGCGCGAACCCGGAATCTCCCAAAACAAGCTCCAGATTCCGGGTTCGCTCGCGTTGCGAGCGCCCCGGAATGACGGTGTCCGAATCGATCGCTCTGTATCATGGCCGCTAGCTCTGAAGTGACCCAAGACGGCGTCCTCACCGGTCCGCCCGAGCCGGTGCGCAAGAACGTCATGGACCGCTTCATCGATTCCATCGAATGGATCGCGGCGTTCTTCGTCGGCATCGTCGCGCTCAACACCTTCGTTGCGGTGGTGATGCGAAAATTCTTCGCGGTGACAATTCCCGACTATTACAATATCGGCCAGTTCCTGCTCGGCATCCTGATCTTCTGGGGCATCGCCGCGACCAGCTATCGCGGCACCCACATCACGGTCGATTTGGTCTGGGCCAATGCCACGCCGCGCCATCAGCGCTGGATCGATATCTTCGCGACGCTGGTGCTGCTGTTCGTGGTGACGGTGCAGACCTACACGCTGATCGACAAGGTGATCGACACCAGGAACAGCCATATCGTCACCATGGATCTCGGCATACCCGTCTGGCCGTTCTTCCTGGTGTCGTGGATCGGCGACGTCTCCGCGGTGCTGCTGATCGCGATTCGCACCTGGCGGCTGATCTTCCATCCGGAAGACATCCATGACGCCAAGATCAAGACCCCGGAGTAGCCGGCAATGAGCAACGAAGCTGTTGCCGTCATCGGCTTTGTCAGCCTGTTCGGGCTGATGCTGTTGCGCGTGCCGGTCGGCATGGCGATGGGCCTCGTCGGCATCACCGGCTTCGGCTATCTCACCGGCCTTGCGCCGGCGCTGAAGCTGATCGGCCAGACCACGATGCGGACGGTGACCGACTATTCCTTCGGCGTGATCCCGATGTTCCTCTTGATGGGCGCCTTCGTGTCGGTGTCCGGCATCAGCCGCGAGCTGTTCCGCGCCGCCAACACCTTCGTCGGCCACTGGAAGGGCGGGCTCGGCATCGCGACGATCGCCGCCTGCGGCGGCTTCGCCGCGATCTCAGGCTCCTCGGTCGCGACCGCGGCGACATTCTCCGCAGTGGCGTATCCCGAGATGCGCCGCTTCGGCTATCCGCAATCCTTCTCCGCCGGCGTGATCGCCGTCGGCGGCACGCTGGGGGCGATGCTGCCGCCGTCCACGGTGCTCGCGGTCTACGGCATCATCACCCAGCAGGACATCGGCAAGCTGTTCATCGCCGGGATCGTGCCGGGCCTGCTCGCGATCGTCATGCACATGATCACGATCGGTATCATCGGCGTGGTGCGGCCGGGCTTCCTGCCTGCCGGCCCGAAGGCATCGTGGCATGACCGTCTGGTCGCGTTGCGCGACGTCTGGTCGCCGCTGCTGCTGTTTTTGTTCGTGATCGGCGGCCTCTATGGCGGCTTCTTCATCCCGACCGAAGCCGGCGCGGTCGGCGCGGTCGGCGCCTTCATCATCGGCATCGCCAGAGGCAAGCTGAGCAAGGACGGCATCCTGCAATCGCTGCTGCAGGCGACGCGCACGGCGGCGGCCGTGTTCACCGTGCTGATCGGCGCGCTCTGCTTCGGCTATTTCCTCACCATCACCCAGACACCGCAGAACGTGACGGCGTTCCTCACCGGGCTCGGCATCGGCCCCTATGGCGTGCTGGCGCTGATCCTTTTGATGTACCTGGTGCTCGGCTGCCTGATGGATGCGATGGCGATGGTGATCCTCACCGTGCCGATCGTGTTCCCGGTCGTCACCGCACTCGGCTTCGATCCGATCTGGTTCGGCATCATCATCGTCATGACGGTGGAACTCGGCCTGATCCATCCGCCGGTCGGCATGAACGTGTTCGTGATCAAGAGCGTGATCAAGGACGTCAACATGTCGACGATCTTTGTCGGCGTGCTGCCCTTCGTGATCACCGACCTGATCCGGCTGGTGATCCTGATCCTGTTCCCGTTGTTGGCGACCTGGTTGCCGCAACGCATGATTGGCTAAATCAATGACGCCAGAGATTCAGACAAAATATGTTTTCACCATTACGGCTGAGATCGCGGACGTCACGTCGGCCGGCGACATCGGCAGCGGCGTCCGGCGGATCATCCCGATCGTCGGCGGTGAGGTGAGGGGCGAAAAGGTCAACGGCAAGGTGCTCGGCTTCGGCGCCGACTTCCAAATCATCCGTCCCAACGAGCTGATCGAGTTGGAAGCCAGATATGCTTTCGAAACTGACGACGGCGCCGTGGTCTATGTCGAAAACAGGGGCATCCGCTTCGGGCCGGTCGATCTGCTTGAGAAGCTGAAGCGCGGTGAACCGGTCGACCCGAAACTGATCTATTTCCGCACCGTGCCGAGATTCGAAACCGGCGCCGAGAAATACCGCTGGCTGATGCAGCACATCTTCATCGCCTCCGCCGCCCGCCACGCCGACTGCGTCGTGATCGACGTGCACCAGGTGTTGTGAGCAGCAATCACCGCGGCTCCAACTCCACTCACGGCTGTCATCGCCCGCGAAAGCGGGCGACCCAGTACGCCGCGACCCATCGGCTCAAGCACAACTGCCTCTGGAATACTGGATGACCTATATGCGTAGGTGATGACACCGTGAGTGGGTTTCCCGCTTCGCGCACCACAAACTCACTGTTGTCCTGGCGAAAAGCCAGGACCCATTACCCCAAATGCCGGTTGCTACGCGCCGCTGGGGCCACGGTCCCTCTCACAACAAATGTCGGTGGTTATGGATCCTGGCTTTCGCCAGGACGACGATGGGAAGACCGCGGGCTCGACTCCATCGCCGTTATTGCGGGGAGCCTCCATATTGACTCCGCCGTCAATAGTTATAATACATAACTATTCTGAACAGGAAACAATAACGCCATGGGAAACGCTGACGCTGCCGCTGACGATGCTTCGCTGCTCAAGATCGAGACACGAGGCGCGATGCTGACAGTGGGGCTCAACCGTCCCGCCAAGCGCAATGCGCTGAACGACGGCATCATCCTGGCGCTGCAGGATTGTTTTTCCGCAATTCCCGACGAGGTCGGCGCCGTGGTGATCCATGGCATCGGCGATCACTTCTCCTCCGGCCTCGACCTCTCCGAGCTGACCGAGCGCGACGCCACCGAGGGCCTCATCCACTCCCAGATGTGGCATCGGGTGTTCGACCGCATCCAGTATTGCCGCGTGCCGGTCATTGCCGCGCTGCAGGGCGCCGTGATCGGCGGCGGGCTCGAACTGGCCTGCGCCGCGCATATCCGCGTCGCCGAGCCGTCGGCCTATTTCGCGCTGCCCGAGGGCCAGCGCGGCATTTTTGTCGGCGGCGGCGGCTCGGTTCGGCTGCCGCGCCTGATCGGCGTGCCGCGGATGGCCGACATGATGCTGACCGGCCGGGTCTATTCCGCGACCGAAGGCGCGGCCTACGGCTTCTCGCAATATCTCACCGAAGCCGGCGGCGCGTTGGCGAAGGCGCTGGAGTTGGCCGAGCGGGTCGCCGCGAACGCGCCGCTGACCAATTTTGCCGTGCTGCAGGCGTTGCCGATGATCGCGGAAGCCAATCCGCAGACCGGCCTCTTGATGGAATCGCTGATGGCGACCGTGGCGCAGAGCGACAAGGAGGCTAAAAAGCGCATCCGCGCGTTCCTCGACCGCAAGACCGCCAAGGTGAAGCCGACATGAGCGCGAAGCCCGACATGTCTGCGACCAGCGCGCATCCGCTGCGCCCGATCTCGTTCGGCAATCCCGAGGTCATCGTCGAGCGCCGCGACGACGGCACGATCTATCTTCGCCCAAAGGTCAAACTCGCCGACTATCCGGTCCGCATCACCGATCGCCTGCATCATTGGGCGAAAGCCGAGCCGAACCGCGTGTTCATGGCTGAGCGCGTCGCCGGCGGCGGCTGGCGGCAGATCACCTACGCGCAACTGCTGGATACGACACGGCGCATCGCCTCCGCGCTGATGGCGCGCGGGCTGTCGGCGGAGCGGCCGATCGTGATTCTATCAGGCAATTCGGTCGATCACGCGCTGATCGCGTTCGGCGCGCTCTATGCCGGCATTCCATTCTGCCCGGTCTCGCCGGCCTATTCGCTGGTGTCGCGCGACTACGGCAAGCTGAACTTCCTGGTCAAGCTGCTCACGCCCGGGCTCGTCTTCGTCGACGACGCCGACAAATTCTCCGACGCGCTGCTGACCAATGTGCCTGAAAGCACCGAGATCGCGGCGACCCGTGGCGCGGTGGCCGGTCGCGATGTGACCCGGCTCACCGATCTCATCGCGACGGCGGAAGACCCGCGCCTCGACGCCATCAACGACGGCATCGGTCCCGACACAATCGCAAAATTCCTGCTGACGTCGGGCTCGACCGGCAATCCCAAGGCCGTCATCAACACCCAGCGCATGATCTGCGCCAACCAGGTGATGCTGCGCGAGACGCTGGCCTTCCTGAAGGACGAGCCGCCGGTCATCGTCGACTGGCTGCCGTGGAATCACACCTTTGGCGGCAACCACAACATCGGGCTCACGCTCTACAATGGCGGCTCGATGTATCTCGACGAGGGCAAGCCGATGCCCGGCGGGATCGAGGAGACCGTGCGAAACCTGCGCGAGATCTCGCCGACGGTCTATTTCAACGTGCCCAAGGGCTATGAATCGCTGCTGCCGTATCTGCGCGACGACGCCGGCCTGCGGGCAAGATTCTTCGACCGGCTGCATGCGATGTTCTTCTCCGGCGCGGCGCTGTCGCCGTTCATCTGGAACAGCCTCGATGAGCTCGCGGTGCAGGAGAAGGGTTATCGGGTTCCAATGCTGACCGGGCTTGGGGCCACCGAGACCTCGCCGTTCTTCATGTCGGTACGTCCGGACACCAGCCGCTCCGGCCATGTCGGCCTTCCCGTGTCGGGCAATGACGCAAAACTGCTGCCGAACAATGGCAAGCTGGAGGTCCGCGCCAAGGGGCCGAACGTCACGCCGGGCTACTGGCGCCAGCCGGAATTGACCGCCAAGGCGTTCGACGAGGAAGGCTTCTACAAATTCGGCGATGCGCTGAAGCCGGCCGAAGCAGGCAATTTCGATGCCGGTTTCGATTTCGACGGCCGGATCGCCGAGGACTTCAAGCTGGCAAGCGGCACCTGGGTCAGCGTCGGCCCCTTGCGCGCGCGCTTCGTCGGCGCCTGCGCGCCGTTGGTGCGCGACGTCGTGATCGCCGGCCTCAACCGCGACGAGGTCTCGGCGCTCGTCATCCTCGATCTCGACGGTTGCCGGCTGATCAATCCAAACCTTGCGGCCAACGACCTCGCCGCTGCGGCCAACGATCCGAAGGTGCGCGCCGCGTTCCGCGAGCGCTTCACGCGATTTTTGGCCAGCGCCACCGGCTCGTCGACCCGCATCACCCGTGCGGTCCTGCTCGACACCCCGCTGTCGATCGACCGCGGCGAGGTGACCGACAAGGGCTCGATCAACCAGCGCGCCGTGCTGGAGCATCGCGCCGCATTGATCGAGACGCTCTATGCGCCGGTACCGCCGGCATTCGTAATCACACTAAGCTGAATTCAGAAGAGGAGAACGCGATGCAGTTGAAGGACCAGGCCGCTATCGTCACCGGCGGCGCATCGGGATTGGGTGCCGCAACCGCGCGCCGTCTGGCCGCCCAGGGCGCCAAGGTCGCGGTTTGCGACCTCAATGCAAAACTTGCCGAGAGCGTCGCGGCCGAGATCGGCGGCATTCCGCTGGTCTGCGACGTATCGGATGCCGCGGCGGCCGAAGCCGCGGTCGCGGAGGCCGCCAAGGTGCATGGTCCGGCGCGCGTGCTGGTGAATTGCGCCGGCATCGGGGTGGCAAAGCGCGTGATCGGCCGCGAGGGGCCGATGGCGCTGTCCGATTTCGAGAAGGTGATCAAGGTCAATCTGATCGGCTCCTTCAACATGCTGCGGCTCGCGACGGCGGGCATGTCCAAGCTCGAGCCGCTCGCCACCGGTGAACGTGGCGTCGTGATCTGCACCGCCTCGGTTGCGGCCTATGACGGCCAGATCGGGCAGGCGGCGTATTCGGCCTCGAAGGGCGGCATCGTCGCGATGACGTTGCCGATCGCGCGCGAACTGGCGCAGTTCGGCATCCGTGTGCTGACGATCGCACCCGGCCTGTTCATGACGCCGCTGCTGGGCAGCCTGCCGCAGGAGGCGCAGGATTCGCTCGCCGCCGCGATCCCGTTCCCGCGCCGGCTCGGTCAGGCCGACGAGTTCGCCTCGCTGGCGCTGCACATGATCGACAATCCCTATCTGAACGGCGAAGTGGTGCGGCTCGATGCCGCGCTCCGGATGGCGCCGCGCTAGAGCATGATCATGATGATCGAGGGTAAATGATGTTCGTCAACCGGCGCGACGTGCAGATCCAGTGGGGCGATTGCGACCCGGCCAACATCGTCTATTACCCGCGCTACTTCGCGATGTTCGACGATTCGACCTCGATCATGTTCGAAGTGGCCGGCTTCTCGAAGCAGGATATCATCAAGACATACGGCTTGGTCGGCATTCCCATGGTCGACACGCGGGCGAAATTCCACATCCCGTCGACCCATGGCGACTGGATTACCATCGAAAGCCGGATCGACAGCATCAAGCGGTCGAGCTTCGAGGTGGTGCACCGGGTCTTCAAGGGCGAGGCACTTGCGATCGAGGCCTTCGAGACCCGGGTGCTGGTCGGCCGTCACCCGGATGATCCCGCCAAGCTGAAATCGGCGCCGTTTCCGCAGGAGATCATCGACCGTTTCATGCAAGGCTGACTTGTTCATGAAGGGCTGACTTGCCGTCCTTCATGACCTAAAGAAGGGGCTGAATTGGCCCGCAAAACCGGCTTAAACCGAAATAACATATCCGCAGGGAGGAATTGAATGAAGAAGGCCACTCTCGCCGCAGCAGTGCTCGCGGCGACTTTTGCGCTGCCGGGCTCGCCGTCGCACGCGCAGACCAATGACATCACCATCGGTATCTCGATCTCGACCACGGGACCGGCCGCAGCCCTGGGCATCCCCGAGCGCAACGCGCTCGATTTCGTGCCGAAGGAAATCGGCGGCGTACCGCTGAAGCTGATCGTGCTCGATGACGGCGGCGATCCGACGGCCGCGACCACCAACGCGCGGCGCTTCGTCACCGAGTCCAAGGCCGACATCATCATGGGCTCCTGCACCACGCCGCCGTCGATCGCGGTGTCGACGGTCGCCAACGAGGCCGGCATTCCGCATTTCGGACTGGCGCCGTTCCCGATCAACGAGGCGCGCGCAAAATGGTCGGTCGATTTGCCGCAGTCGATCCCGATCATGGCCAAGGTGCTGTACGAGCACATGAAGGCGCACAACATCAAGACGGTCGGCTATATCGGCTACTCCGATTCCTACGGTGATCTCTGGGTCAACGATTTCAAGACCACCGCCGTGCCGATGGGCCTGACCATGACCGACGAGGAGCGTTTTGCGCGTCCCGACACCTCGGTCGCGGGCCAGGTGCTGAAGCTCGTCGCCGCCAATCCCGACGCGATCCTGATTGGCGCCTCCGGCACCGCTGCGGCGCTGCCGCAGACCGCACTGCGCGAGCGCGGTTACAAGGGCCTGATCTACCAGACCCACGGCGCCGCCAGCATGGACTTCATCCGCATCGCGGGTGCGTCCGCCGAGGGCGTCATCATGTCGGCGGGCCCGGTGATGTCGCCGGAGACGCAAGCTGACAGCGCGCTGACCAAGAAGCCTGGCCTCACGCTCAATACGGCCTATGAAGCCAAATATGGCGCCAACAGCCGCAGTCAGTTCGCAGGGCATTCCTACGACGCCTTCGAGGTGCTGAAGCGGATCATCCCGGTGGCGCTGAAGACCGCCAAGCCCGGCACGCCGGAATTCCGCGAGGCGATCCGCCAGGCGTTCCTCACCGAGAAGGAGATCGTCGCGACCCAGGGCGTCTACAACTGGACCGAAAAGGACCGCTACGGCCTCGACGACCGCTCGCGGATTCTGCTGACGGTCAAGGACGGGAAATACGTCCCGGCGATGTAGACGATCCCGGATCGAAACAGACGAGCCGGTCTTCGCAAGGAGGCCGGCTCTTTCTCTTACCCTCCCCTGGAGGGGGAGGGTCGCCTCGCATCGCGGAGCGATGAGAGGCGGGGTGGGGTGACAGTCTATCGTCGTCGGAGGTGCTTCAATGGAACCGCTTCGGCTCACATGAACCATAGAGTTCGACGTAGATCCGCTCCAGCACCGCATTGAGGTCGGCCGTGATCTCCGAATTCCAGAAGCGGATGACGCGATATCCTTCCCATTCTTACCCTCCCCTGGAGGGGGAGGGTCGGTTCACATCGCGTCAGCGATGTGAACCGGGGTGGGGTGAAGGTCTATCTGCATCCGAGCTTCCACAACTCAAATCGCGCTCTCGCCCTCGTACTGGAAGCCGAGATAGCTTGCGGCGACGCCCTTGTTGGCTGCGATCTCCTTCGCCGTGCCTGACAGCACGAACTCGCCGAGCTCCATCACATAGGCGCGGTCGGCGATCTGCAGCGCGGCCTGTGCGTTCTGCTCGACCAACAATACCGAGACGCCGGCGGCACGAAGCTCGCCGACGATGCGGAAGATATCGGCGACGATGATCGGGGCGAGGCCGAGACTCGGCTCGTCCAGCATCAGCAGCTTCGGCGCGCCCATCAGCGCGCGGCCCATCGCCAGCATCTGCTGCTCGCCGCCGGACAGCGTGCCGGCAAGCTGCTTGCGCCGCTCCTTCAGGCGCGGAAACAGCGCGTAGACCTTCTCGATCGAGATCGCCGCGGTGGCCTTTGCAATCCGGAAGGCGCCGAGTTCCAGATTGTCCTCGACATTCATCGAGCCGAACAATTCGCGATGCTCCGGCACCAGGCTGAGGCCTACAGCGACGCGGTCCTCGATATCGAGCGGCGTCAGATCAGTGCCGGCGAAGGTCGCGCGGCCCTTCAGCGGCAGGATGCCCATCACGGCGTTGAGCAGCGTGCTCTTGCCGGCTCCGTTGGCGCCGATGATGGTGACGATCTCGTTCTCGGCGACATCGAGCGAGACGCCGCGCACGGCCTCGACCTTGCCGTAGGCAATGTGGACGTCGCTGACCTTCAACAGCGCGCTCATGCCGCGGCTCCGAGATAGGCCTTGATCACGTCCGGATTGCGCTTGATCGCGGCCGGCGTGCCCTCGGCAATCTTGGTGCCGAAGTCGAGCACCACGATGCGGTCGGCGAGATCCATCACAAAGCCCATGTCGTGCTCGACCAGCAGCACCGACATGCCGCCGTCGCGCAACTGGCGAAGAAGTGCGGCGAGCCGCTGCTTCTCCATGTGGCGCAATCCCGCGGCGGGCTCGTCGAGCAACAGCAGCATCGGATCAACGCAGAGAGCACGCGCAATCTCGACGATGCGTTGCTGGCCGAGCGACAGCGAGCCCGCGAGCTGGTCGATCTGCTCGGCCAGCCCGACGCGTTCGATCTGCCGCGCGGCTTCCGCCAGCAGCCTGGCCTCGTCGGCGCGGTCGAGCCGCAGCATGCTGGAGATCGCGCCGGATGATCCGCGCAGATGCGCGCCGATCGCGACGTTCTCCAGCACGGTCATATCAGGCACCAGCTTGACGTGCTGGAAGGTGCGGGCCACTCCAAGCCTGACCACCTCCTGCGGCGGTGCGTTGGCAACCTCCTTGCCGAGCACCGAGATCTTGCCGCCGGTTGCGGTCAACACGCCGGTGATCAGGTTGAAGGTGGTGCTCTTGCCGGCGCCGTTCGGGCCGATCAGCGCGACGATCTCGCGGGCATTGACATCGAAGGAGACGTCGTTGACGGCGACCACGCCGCCAAACTGCTTGCGTGCCTTCTCGATCCGCAGAAGTGTCCCCGACGTCACGGGCGCCTGCTCGCGCGCCGGCAGCTTGAGGGAGGTGTCAGGCGTCTTGCGGCCCGGCTTGAACGGCAATCGCGACATCAGCCACGGCCAGACGCCTGCCGGGGCGAGTTGCAGCAGCAGCACCAGCAGGATGCCGAACACGATGGTCTCGAGCTGGCTCTGGCCGCCGAAGATGTAAGGAAGATAGCTCTGCAGCACCTCCTTCAGGATCACCACGGTTCCGGCACCGAGCACGGCGCCCCAGACGTAGCCTGCGCCACCGACGACCGCGATGAACAGATATTCGATGCCGGCCTGCGCGCCGAACGGCGTCGGATTGGCGGCGCGCTGGAAATGCGCATAGAGCCAGCCGGACAGGCCGGCCAGAACAGCCGCGTAGATGAACACCAGCAGCTTGGCGCGCGGCGTCTGCACGCCGAAGGCCTCGGCTGCGATATGGCCGCGGCGCAGCGCGCGGATGGCGCGGCCGGTGCGGGAATCCAAGAGGTTCATGGTCAGCAGCGCCGAGATCAGCACCCCGATCCAGATCGCGTAATAGATCGTGTCGGGGCTCAGCATCTTGAACGCTCCGACCGAGAGCGGCGGAATACCGGAGATGCCGTCATTGCGGCCGAGGAATTCGAGCTTGCTGAACAGATAAAACAGCCCGATGCCCCAGGCGATGGTGCCGAGCGGCAGGTAGTGGCCGGACAGCCGGACCGTGACGATGCCGAGCAGCACGGCGGCGATGCCGCTGACCACGAGCGAGGCCGGCAGTGTCAGCCATGGCGAGACGCCGTAGGCCGTGGTCAGCACTGCCGTGGTGTAGGCGCCGAAACCGCAGAACGCGGCCTGGCCGAACGAAGTGAGACCGCCGACCCCGGTGAGCAGCACCAGCCCCATCGCGACCAGGGCCGCGAGGCCGATATTGTCGAGCAGCACGATCCAGAATGGCGGAACGCCGGGGACGAACGGGATCACCGCCATCACGAGCGCGAAGATGATGAGGGGCAGCCGCTGCGTCATCGCTCAATCCTTCTCTTCCTCGACCGCGGGTGCCGCGAGCGAGCGCAGCACCAGCACGGGGAGGATCAGGAAGAAGACGATGACTTCCTTGAAATTGCTGGCGTAGAACGAGGAGAAGGCCTCGACGATGCCGACCACGATGGCCGCGACCGCGGTCAGGGGATAGCTGACGAGGCCACCGATGATCGCGGCGATGAAGCCCTTCAGGCCGATCAGAAAACCCGTGTCGTAATAGAGCGTCGTGATCGGCACGATCAGGATCCCCGAAAGCGCGCCGATCACGGAGGCGAGCAGGAACGCGATCTGGCCAGAGAGCGAAGTGCGGATGCCGACGAGCCGGGCGCCAAGGCGATTGACGGCGGTGGCCCGCAGCGCCTTGCCGGTTCGGGTATAGCCGAAGAACAGCCAGAGCCCGACGATGAAGGCGACCGTCAGCGCGTAGACCGCAAGGCTCTGACCGGTGAAGCGCAGCGGGCCGGCGGTCACCGCGGCGCTCGACAGCGCCGGCCCGCGCAGTCCTTCGGCGCCGAAGAACACGAGGCCAAGGCCCTGCAGCGCGAGGTGGCAGCCGACGGCAGCAATCAATAGCACCAGCACGGATGTATGCGCGATCGGCTGGAACGCGATGCGGTAGAGGAACAATCCGATCGCGGCCACGATCAGCAGCGCCAGCGCGATATTGACGGCCATCGGCGTTTTGGGGCCGACCAGCGCATAAGTGAGGGCAAGCAGCGCGACGGGAAAGACAATGTTGAGCGCGGCGGAGCGCAGCACCAGCCGTGCGCGGAGCGCCTTGCGCGCAAAGAACAGGTCGAGGCCGAAGGCAACGACGCCCATCGCGACGGCCAGCCGCACCGTGCCGGGCACCTGTCCGGTCGCCAGCATGGCGTAGCTCAGCGCACCATAGGTGACGAATTCGCCCTGCGGGATCAGGATCACCCGCGTGACCGCGAACACCAGCACCAGCGCCAGCCCGAGCAGCGCGTAGACCGCGCCGTTGGTGATGCCGTCCTGCAGCAGGAACAGCAGAATCGTCGTGTTCAAGACCGAGCGCTCCCCCTAAGCGTCACCCCTCCGTCTTCACCAGGAAGAGCCGGGCCGATCAATATCGGTTGTTGAAATCCCAATATTTGATATGGTTCATAACAATTATCAATTATAATCTCAAGACCCACGAGCGCTGCGCAGGGATATTGTATCTGGATTGCGAGCCACGAGCGATGACTGTTCCGAAATCTGCCTCCGATGCCGTCAGGCCGGCCCGCCCCTCGCGCAAGGATATCGTCGATCCCGCCGGCGACGACAGCATGCTGCAGCTGGGCGAGCTGTCCGGACTGCTCGGCTATTCGCTGAAGCGCGCGCAACTCAAGGTGTTCGAGGACTTCCTGCGCTGCGTCGCGCCGTTGCAATTGACGCCGGCGCAGTTCTCGGTGCTGCTGCTGCTCGACATGAATCCGGGCCGCAACCAGACCGAGATCGCCAACACGCTCGGCATCCTCCGCCCGAACTTCGTCGCCATGCTCGATGCCCTGGAAACCCGCGACCTCTGCGCGCGGATGCGCTCCACCAACGATCGCCGCTCCCACATCCTTGTGCTGACCGACAAGGGCCGTGCCGTGCTGGCGCGCGCCAAGAAGCTGGTCGCCAGCAAGCACGAGGCGCGGCTGATCGAGGTGCTCGGACCGTCGAACCACGCCGCGCTGCTGCAGATGTTGGCGAAGCTCGCGCAGGAGTTTTGAGGGCTCTTCACCGTCATTGCGAGGAGCGAAGCGACGAAGCAATCCATGTCTCCGCAAGTGGCGCAATGGATTGCTTCGCGGAGCCTGTCATCGGGCGCGCATTCGCGCGACCCGTTGGCTCGCAATGACGGTAAGACGGCTTGCCGCACAACGTACCGAACTGGACGGTGGTTCACCATCAGTTACATGAAGCCACGAGACAGACGCCGTGCCATCCCTGACCTTTCGATCGCTTGGTTCGCGACGATGTGTTCGATGTCACCTTGTGGCACCCCGATATCCATCAGCGCTCGCTCGTTCAGGTCGCGCAAACTGACTCGCAACCTCTCGCGCTGGCGCCGCTCTCGAAACGCACGCCAATAGTCCCGCAGCAAATCCAGGACGCTCCGCGTCGATGCGACGGGTGGTCCAGCCGCTTCCTTTTCCGAGAAAGCGTCTCTCAGCGTTGCGATGGAGGCATCGGGGCGCGCCTCGGCCAAAGCATCGCCAGTAGCGTTTTTCACCAAAGCGATGGTGAGGCGGGGCCTTGCGGCGTCGCGCCTGGTCAGGGATGTGACGTTCGTCTGTTGGGGTGGCATCGGATGCTCCTGCTGTTGTGCCGGCAGGGAGCATGGCCAAACAAAAGGCCCCGTCCGATGCCGGCGGGGCCTGGTGAAAAGATCGCGTCGTCGAATTCCTAGCGCACGACTCCTTCCACGGCCCAGCGAGAGCGGGTCATGTGTTTACGGTTCGAAATGCGCGCGACGTTGATCATCACGCGCAACTACCACGGAGATCGCGCAAAATCAAGGGTGTCCAAGCTACTCGCATCCCGGCCACTCGCATCCTGGAGGCGAGCTCCCCTGACCTGACGCGACGTCTGCCTTGGCTCCGGGACCGTCTGGTTGTTTGACGCTTGTCGAATGCGAGACATTGGCTATGCACGTAGTCCGCTTCTCAGCCACACCAGACCCTCTCCAAGATCAGTCCGCACCGCTTTTGACCCAAAGCGGAAATCACACCTTGGGTGGTCAGGCGGTTGCCTCTCGGGAGATCTTTGCATTGCTTGTTATACCATCGAGATGATCCAGCCGTTAGCGGCAAGGAGCAGTGAGAGAACCAGCCCAACACCACAAAAAATGGCGAGGGTTTGCAGCGTTTCGAGATCATCCTGGTGTTCTGACCGCGCGAGCGAGACGGCTCTTGTGCTCGAGGGCATTCGCGATCTCCATGTTAAGGACCAAGCGGGGCGGCAAAGTGTGAAGAGGGCGAACGCCGCGGATCATCTCTCCCAAGCCGTTGACGTTGAATCATCAAGCAAAGGCCCCGCGTTATGATCGTTTGGGCGGAGGCGGCAACGCTCCAATCTGGTGAAGAAGGGCAAATCGGTCTGGTACCCCCCAATGTTCGACAAGCTTTCCATCTGCAAATCGACAAATGTCCACCACATCGATGATCACCGGCTTGCCTGAGCGCGGATCGACGCCTGTTGCTTCGCTGCGCGCCCAAACCGTATCGCTTGTTTCCACGATGGCCTCTATCGTGAGGGTGAGTCCGTTGATGCTGTGCCTCGCATCCTCGATCTGCGCCTTCAGTATTTGCGGGCCGGGGATATCAATTCTTGACAAATACTCGTGTTCAATCAGCGTCTCGGCGCAAACTTCGTCTGCGACAGTCAGGTCGCCCTGAGAAAAGCCGCGTTCGACTATCGCCTTGAAGCGTTCCAGATTCGTAGACATACCCATTGCTCCGGTTCTTGCGTCAGCCACGGCAACCGCGATGCCGGCTGTGATGATACCAAATTTGCGCCGGGTCATTCTCATTGCCGTCGTGGTCTCCCGTTGAGGCAGACCTTGCGGAAGAGTTAGCGAAAGCGCTTGTATATTTTAGTCATCCGCCGGGAAAAAAATGTTGTCCCAGTCGCCAACGAGGCTGCCAGGCGGCAAGCCGGTGAAAGCGTGGCACTCGCGAATGAAATGGGCCTGATCGAAGTAACCCAGTTCGTGGATGATGTCGGTCCAGGGCCTGCCCGGAGCATTGCGACGGGCGATCAGTGCTCTATCGAACCGGATCGTTCGTGCGAACAGTTTTGGCGTCATGCCCACCTGTGTCGTAAACCGACGCTGAAACTGACTCGTGCTGAGGCCGGACTTTGCAACGAGGCCCTCGATCCGCGCGCGGCCCCGCGCGGCTATCAGCAGACGCGATGCGTGGCCAATCGCCCCGTCGGGTTCGCGCTTATCCAACATCATCCCTGCCCAACGTTCGACGGCGGCTACACGCTCACGAAAGTCCGATGCCGCGCGGACAGCGTCGCCGAGGGTGACGGCAGATTTACCGAGAACATCCGAGGCTGCGGGGTCCTGATTGACCAGGGACGTCATGTTGATTCCGACCAATCGGTTGAAGCCGGTCGGTTGAAACAGAATATTGAAAACATGAATCGAGCCCGACAGATAGACGTGGGCCCGACGATAGGTCTGCGGTCCGACCACACTCATTTCCGGTGTAGTGACTGCCGGGTCGCCGTCGATGCGAACCCGATATGGCTCAGCCAGGTGAATATTCAGGATCTGGTGAGGCCGCGCCGCGACGGGCCAGGTCAGCACCGCGCTCCCCAGTTCCGCGCGTCTCTCTTCGAACGAACGCACGACATCTCGAAGTTGGGGACGGGGTAATGCCCGTTTGATATCCATAAGAGGCCCTCGACCGTCGGAGCCTAGATCGGACCGACACTGGCGACAAGATTTCTCTTCTTGGGCCTTCTGAGACATGCCGAACGGCCGTGCGATCTCCGCTTCCGAGCGAAGACCAGAAGTGCCGACCCGTCGGCGGGAGGTCTCAGTTTGACCCATAGCGGAAGTCGCGGTGCCCATCATACTTGCCAATATGCCCGTCGCGTTTACCGGTCCAAGGGTACCAGGGCGTTGAGCAACGGGTCGCTAGAGATCGACATAAGACCGGAAAAGGGATGGCTCAGTTCGAATATAAGAAAGATTGCTGTCGATGCCGATAGTGCAGAGACGAACAGCGTCGTCACGATGAGCAAATTTGGACGTGCAAACAGCCCGAAGCTGACGAAGATGGCCGAGAGCCAAAATATGAGCACGCCTACGAACGACTTTGGGATGGAGTAGGATGATTGCGCAAAAAGGACCCGTGTTTGCGCCAAATCAATGCCGAGTTGAATGGCCTTCGTCTGCGCTATGCGTTCAGCGTCATTCCTTGGCGTGAGGTTCAGCAAGCTATCAAAGAAGAGGTCGGCTTGGGGCGTGGCTTCGAACGGCGTCACTTTGGTCGACGTGGCGTCCTGTTCGCGCCAAATTCGATCAACCAGACTCTTCACTCCACTCCGAAGCAACGCGCGTACCGGCTGAGCATCGGCACCGGAGCGTGCGAGCAAGTTGTCGAGCAAAATAACATTCGCTGTCATTTGTCTGATTTGATTGCTCTGTGTTTGGAGCGCGCTTTGCGCGGACGCAATGAGAAGGCCAAGGACGAGAGCTGACAGCGTCGCAATCAAGCCAGTTCCGACCCTCACGACGTCTTTCGTGTCGGAATTCAAATGTTGCTCAGGAAAAGCTTTGCGCAGGAAGATGCCCAGCAGCGCTCCGCCGAAGATAAATACGAACGCGACAGCCGCAACAAACATGCTTCTATGCCACTTCCGTTAGTTCCTACCGGTTCAGTGCGTCGCCGTCCCGGCGCTGTTGTGCCAGATGTCGCACTGCATCACTGTATCGACTGAATTTATCACCGCAAAGCCAGTGGGCATGCAAATTGGGCAGTGATGATGACGGACGGCAGGATCAAACCGGCGCCTTTGACCCGGAACGGACATCATCCAACCGCCCGCCATCCGAATGGTTGGCACGGCAGAGGCGTCTGATTTGCGTTGTCACTCTCCAAAAGCCTGCGTAACCTAAGGTGGCAGAGCCAACACTCTGCTAAGGCTGCGTTAACAAGGAGCTGTAAATGCTCACGAAACGCGATTTTCTCAGATCCGCCGCCTTTGTCGCCACCGCCGGTATTGCGAAGTCCGTTCCGGCAAGCGCGGAAAACAGCGTCAGCCTCGTAGAGGCCCGCAGAATCGCAAGGGAAGCTTACGTTTACGGCTTCCCGTTGGTGGACAGCTACCGCATCCAGTACAAATACTTCGTGGACCGTACTGGTCCTGAGTTCAAGGCACCATGGGGCCAGATTGCCAACACGCCTCGGGTCTACACACCGGCTGACACGGCGGTTCAAACGCCCAACTCGGACACACCCTACTCATGGTTGGGGTTGGACCTCCGGACTGAACCTTTTGTCATCGCAGTGCCGGAGGTCGAGAAGAACCGCTATTACAGCATTCAGTTCACGGACGCCTATACGTTCAATATCGATTATGCGGGCACCAGTACGACAGGAAGCGATGCAGCGAACTTGCTGGTCGTGGGGCCGGGCTGGAGGGGCGAAATCCCGAAGGGTATCAAGAAGGTCATTCGTTCCGAGACTGACATCTTAATGCCGATCTATCGCGTGCAGCTTTTCGATCCCACTGACATCGACAACGTGAAGAAAGTGCAGGCAGGCTTCAAGGTCCAACCCCTGTCGTCCTTTCTCGGAAAGGCAGCGCCCAAGACGGCGCGCCCGATCAATTTCGTCGAGCCGCTCACCGTGGAAACACAGAAGACATCCTTGGAGTTCTTCAACATTCTGAACTTCGTGTTGCGCTACTGTCCTACGGACCCATCGGAAGTGGAGTTGATGAAACGTTTCGCCAGGATCGGCGTCGGTGCAGGTAAGACTTTCGATCCAGGCAAGCTCTCGCCAGAAATGACCAAGGCCATCGAAGGCGGCAGAGCCGATGCGTGGGCCGACTTCGCGACCTTGCTGCAAAAGTTTGATGGAGGAAAAGTTACATCGAGTGACGTATTCGGCACGCGAAAGTTCTTGAACAACAACTATCTCTACCGCATGGGCGCCGCTGTGCTTGGCATCTACGGCAATTCGAAAAAAGAGGCGATTTATCCGTTCTATGGTTTGGATGAGGCGAACCAAAAGCTGACCGGGACCAACAAGTACACCCTGCGTTTCCCGCCGGATAAATTACCGCCGGTCAACGCGTTCTGGTCGCTCACCATGTACAGAATGCCGGAAAGCCTCTTGGTAGACAATCCGATCAATCGTTACCTGCTCAACTCTACGATGATGTCGCAGTTCAAGCGCGACGCCGACGGCGGTTTGACATTGCTGATCCAGAACGAAAACCCCGGCAAGGACAAGGAGGCTAACTGGCTTCCTGCGCCGCAGGGACCATTTCGCATATATTTGCGGCTCTATTGGCCAAAGGCCGAAGCGTTAAACGGCAAGTGGCAGAAGCCGCCATTGAAGCGGGTGACATAGACGTCAAGGCACGGCGTTTCATTAAGTTCGCAATGGAACCAAAGCATAAAAGGTCCAGAACCATGAAATCCATCACGCGACGATCCTTTACCGGCGGGATTGCTCTGCTTCCGGCGCTACGTTTTGCACCGGCGCTCGCCCAAGCCCAAGCAAGTCCTGCAGAAGCTCGCGCCATCGCCAAGGAGGCGTACATTTATGGCTTCCCGGTCGTGGATAATTATCGCGTCCAATATGCCTACTTCGTGGACACCAAGAACCGCGAGTATAAAGCGCCGTGGAACCAGATTTGGAATAGCGCACGACTTTTCACTGCCGCAGACAAAGCGATCCAAACGGCGAACTCGGACACTCTCTACTCCATGATCGGTGCCGACCTGCGTGCCGAACCGCTCGTGCTCACCGTGCCCGCGATGGAGAAGGATCGCTATTTCAGCGTCCAGCTCATCGACTACTACACGCAAAACTTCGATTACATTGGCACTCGCACGAGCGGCAACGGAGGCGGGACGTTCCTTCTTGCCGGCCCGAACTGGAAAGGTGAGACCCCCAAGGGCGTCGACAAGGTGTTTCGCTCCGAGACCGAGCTTGCGTTTCCGGGGTATCGCACGCAACTCTTCAGCCCAGCCGACCTCGACAATGTGAAAAAGGTGCAGGCCGGCTACAAGGTGCAGACGCTCTCGGCCTTTCTCGGCCAGCCCGCGCCGAACGCCGCTTCTGCTATTGATTTCATCAAGCCGCTTACACCAGCCGAGCAAAGAACATCTGCAGAATTCTTCAGCATCCTGAACTTCGTCCTGCGGGTCTGCCCCACCGTTCCTTCGGAAACCGCTCTGATGGAGCGATTTGCGAAGATCGGTGTTGGCGCAGGCAAGACGTTCGACGTCGCGAAGCTTACACCCGACATGAAGACGGCCATCGAACAAGGGATGGCTGACGCATGGGTTGAACATGCGGCCTTGCAGAAACAAATTGACGCGCGAGAAGTAAGCACCGGCAAGTTTTTCGGCACGCGGGAGTTCTTAAGGAACAACTACCTCTATCGGATGGCGGGTGCCGTATACGGAATTTACGGCAATTCACAGCAGGAGGCTATGTATCCGTCATATGCCGTTGACGCGGACGGGCAGAAACTGGACGGAGCCAACAGCTACATCATTCGCTTTGCGCCGGACCAGTTGCCGCCCGTTAACGCATTTTGGTCGATGACCATGTACGACTTTCCCGCGCAATTGATGGTGGACAATCCGCTCAATCGGTACTTGCTCAACTCGCCGATGATCCCGCAATTCAAGAAAGATGCCGATGGCGGGTTTACGCTCCACTTCCAGAACAAATCTCCCGGCGCCCACAAGGAAGCCAACTGGCTGCCCGCGCCCGAGGGACCGTTCCTCGTTGTAATGCGACTTTACTGGCCGAAGCCCGAGGCATTGGAAGGAAAGTGGACCGCCCCGCCACTAAAGCGGGTCACATAGGGATGGGTAGTATTGAGCCTCCTCCATTTTGGTACAACCGCGTGATGTCGCCTACTGGCCCAGGCCGTGTGAAAACCTCGCCTCCGCTGCTATTCTGCAGCGAATCGACGGGGACGAGCGATGGCTGGATTCGTGGAAGGGGTTGATCGCGGACAAAGCACTTTGTTCCCTGCGGTGCTCGACGACTACGTGGCCGAGGACAATCCGGTGCGTGCGGTTGATGTGTTCGTCGACGGGCTCGATCTGGATAAGCTCGGCTTCGTTGGGGTCCAGCCACTCGACACGGGGCGATTGCAGTTGATACGCAGCATCATCTCATCGTGGCTCACGAGGTGACCAATGTGGGCACCGATCGCAATC
>NZ_JYMU01000051.1:0-6816 GCF_000938235.1 Bradyrhizobium sp. LTSPM299 | reverse complement strand
CGACCAAGTATTGGCTATCGACGCTGCCAGCCAATATCGGCTTCCGCGAACTCGTCGATCTTGCCAAGCTGCGCTGGCGCATCGAGCGCGACTATCAGGAGCTCAAACAAGAGGTCGGGCTCGGTCACTATGAGGGCCGCGGATGGCTCGGCTTCCACCATCACGCCACGCTTTGCATTGCAGCTTACGGATTCCTGATCGCCGAGCGGGCGACGATTCCCCCCTCAGGACCTCGTTCTGCCACGCCGTTCCAGACACCTCGCTTACCCGACAATTACCGACCCAGAGGATCCGCCATCGCGGCCTGAACGCCACACCCCCAACTCGATCGCAACCATGCGTCTACGCCTGATCCGAGCGATCATCAAAACCTTGCCGCGATGTCCATGTTGTGGCGCCATCGCAGCAGGCGGACGACGATGAAAACTCATGACGCAGTAAGATTAGCCGAAGGCGTAATCCGCCGTTCTCCGCGGCCCAGTCGGCGGGTTACGCTGCGCTAACCCGCCCTACTTGGTACCGAGCTTAGGTCGTGTAGTTGACCACCAACGACGTATTCGCCGCAGTTGACGACGAGGAGCCGCTCCCGTTGTACGACGAGGCGCCCTGGCCCATCGAGCTCTGGAGAGCCTGGAGCAACTCCTCGAGCAATTTGTCGGTGTCCGACGAAGACGACGTGCTTGACGAGGAGTCGCTGCTGGTTGACGTGCCGCTGCCGGTTGAGCTGCCGCTGCTGTCTGCCGACGATCCGGGGCCGCCGGAGAATGCGTTAGCAAAGACGTTCTTCAACTCGCTGGCCTGGTCGGACGTCAGCTTCCCGCCGGAAACTTCATTCTGAATCAGGTCATTGATCTTGGACTGCATGGCGTCCGGCGACGGAGGGCTTCCGCTGCTGCCCGACGACGCGCTGCTCGCGCCACTCTTCATCGCAGAGTCGATATCGTCGAGTGCCGATGACAACGCGCTTTCGTCGGTCGACGAGATCTGGCCGCTCGAGACTTCCTTTGCAAGCTCCTGCTGGAGTCGGTCGAGCGGTGAATAAGAACTAGATGCCGTTGTGGCTGATGAGATGCTCATCTGATGCCCCTTCGCGATTTTAAGCCCCGCGAGGAGTGAAGGTGAGTCACGTTAACCAAACCTTCCAGGCCGGCATCCGATGTTTTCAGTCTGTTGCTGTTTCAGCGTCAGATACAGATCGTATCAATATAGTCGCCGTGCAAATTGTTATTGCTGAATTGTTGCTTTGATGTGCAGGGCGCTTTGCGTAGCCCGGATGAAGCGAAGCGCAATCCGGGGCAGCTCTCTCCGCGGAAGGACCTTCCCGGATTTCGCTGCGCTTCATCCGGGCTACTCCTTCACACCGCGCTCAACGCCTGCGCGATGTCGGCCACCAGATCCGACGGATGCTCGATCCCGATCGACAGCCGGATCGTGGAGTCAAGCACGCCAATCTTCTGCCGGATCTCGGCGGGAACGCCGGAGTGGGTCATCGTGGCGGGCAGGCTCGCGAGCGACTCGGTGCCGCCGAGGCTTACCGCCAGCTTGAATATCTGCAAGCTATTGAGGAATTTTTCCGCGGCAAGCTGACCGCCGACGATGTCGAACGAGAACGTCGAGCCGGCGCCGCTGCATTGGCTCGCGAACACGCGGCCGGCGGGGGACGCCGGGTCGTGGTGGGCCAGATCGTGAACCTTGGCCACTTTGGGATGGTCGCGCAGATAGTCGGCCACGATCCGCGCGTTGCGGTCGGCCCGTTCCATGCGCAGGCTGAGCGTTTCGAGCGAACGGCTGATCATCCAGCAGGTATGCGGATCGAGCTGCGTGCCGATCGCGCCGCGCAGGGCCTTGACGTCCTTCATCAGTTTTTTTGAACCGAGCGCGGCACCGGCGATCAGGTCGGAATGGCCGCCGACATATTTGGTCAGCGAGTAGAGCGACAGATCGGCGCCATGCTCGATCGGCCGCTGAAACACCGGCCCGAGCAGCGTGTTGTCGCAGGCGATCACGGGCGTATGCCCCTGCGTCCTGCCGATCATGTCGGCCACGCGCCTGACCAGCGCGATATCGACCAGGCCGTTGGTCGGATTGGCGGGCGTTTCGATGAAGATCATCGCGACACGGCCCTTGCCCATCGCCTCTTCCGCGGCCGCGCGGACGACGCCCTCGTCAATGCCGTCGGCAAAGCCCACCGCGCTTATCGAGAAACCCGCCAGCGTCCTGGTGAACAGTGTTTCCGTTCCGCCGTAGAGCGGCTGGGAATGCAGGATCACATCGCCGGGGCGCGCGAAGGCGAGCACCGTCGTCGCGATCGCCGACATGCCGGACGAGAACAGCGCGCAGCTCTCGGTGCGCTCATAGATCGCGAGCCGGTCTTCGACGATCTCGCTGTTGGGATGATTGAAGCGCGAATAGACCAGGCCAGCCCCCATCCCTTCCGGAGGCTCGCGCCGGCCCGAGACGAAATCGAAGAAGTCCTTGCCGTCCTCGGCGGTCCGGAACACGAAGGTCGAGGTCAGGAACACCGGCGGCTTGACAGCGCCTTCCGACAGCTGCGGATCGTAGCCGTAGTTCAGCATCAGGGTTTCCGGATGCAGCGTGTGATTGCCGATATGGGTCTTTGATGGAAACGGTTTCACCACGGCCGGTCTCCTTGGCTTGAGGGAACGCCGCATCAGCGGCGATTCCCGGACTCGTCAGCGCAAGCATAGTCCAGCTTTGCCCGATCCGCTTGACGCGTTATTGGCGCAGGCGGGTCGATTTAGTCCCATCCCTCGCCCACAACCGAAACCCGCCCTCAAACGCGTTCGCGTTGTCACCAAACCGCACCTTCTTCGGCGGCTTGTCGACGTTCTCGGCGTTGCCACCGCCGAGCACGACGTAGTCAGGCTCCAGCGCGGCGAACAGGCGCGCGATGACGTCGTCGACGTAGCTGCGCCATTTTGTCTTGCCGAGGCGCTTGAGGCCGGCGGCGCCGACATAGTCCTCGAAAGTCTTGCCCTTGCGGTACGGCAAATGGCCGAGTTCCATCGGCTCAAAGATGCCGTCCACGATCATCGCTGATCCCAGGCCGGTGCCGAGGCCGAGGAACAGCATGCGGCCGCCCTGGTAACTGCCGATCGCCTGCATCAGCGCGTCGTTGACGACCTTGGTCGGGCGGCCGAACGCCTCCTCGAAGTCGAAGCCGGCCCAGCCGCGGCCAAGATTGTAGGGCTCCCTCAAGGGGCGGTTGTGGACCACGGGCCCGGGATATCCGATCGAGATGACGTCGTAGGACCAGTCTTTTGTCAGGTCCTGGACCTTCTTCACCATGTCCTTGGCGGTAAGATCAGGACCGGACTCGAATTCGCGCCTGACGCGCTCCTTGTCGGTCATGACCTTGACGTGGGAGCCGCCGATGTCAATCGACAGGACCGTTCGTCCGGATGTCCGCTTCCTGGTCTTCTTCGCTTTCTTGGCCATGTTTCACGCCGCTGATCGAGGGAGCGCATCAAAGATGCGCGCCCGCGGCATGGCAAGCGAAAAACGCGGGGCTTAGCGAACGCGATTACCAGCTGCGATCGACGTTGCGCACCTCGCCGGTCTGCGCATCGACATCGACCTTCATCCAGCGGCCGAGGCCGTCGCGGCCCTCGATCTCCCACTCGTCGCCGAGGAACTCGGTGTGCGACACCGTCATGAGGCCGAGCTGGTTGGCCACGCCGATCGCGGCCTGCATCGACATCTGGTCACCGGAATCGTACGCCATGGCCGGCGTCGCCGCGCCAAGCGCGAGGGCTGCGACGATGGGAAGGATGAATTTTCGCATGGATCACTCCTGTCTGTCAGCCGTAGAGAACGAGCGAGAGGCACAATGTGTTCCGGCAAAGCAGATCGGATGTCGCGGCGATTTGGTGGCGATCCTGACACGGTATCGCCGCAGCTTTGTTCCCCATCCGACTCCACTTTGTTCGCAAAGAACGAATCGGAATCGGACAAATCGGCGCGGAGCAAAGCTTAACGACAGGTTTTCGAATCCGTCCGTCGTGGTCCGTAGCCCGGATGGAGCGCAGCGCAATCCGGGGCACTTCCCACCCGTTGAGATTCCCGGATTTCGTGGAGCCTGTCATCGGGCGCGCATTCGCGCGACCCGTTGGCTTCATCCGGGCTACAGGATTCTCATTGCGGAGCATGACACGTTCCCCATCCGACTCCATTTTGTTCGCAAAGAACGAATCGGAATCGAGAAAATCAGCGCGGAGCAACTCTTAACAACGCGTTTGCGTCGAGGTCATCGATCTAATCATCGCGCTGAGGCTCGTACCCAAGCTCCGGCCGCAACGCCCGCATCTTCTCCGCCAGCCGCCGGTGCCCTGTCTCCTCCGCGCGCGTCAACCGATTGGCGACCGCGGCGTGATCCGCATCGCTCTTGTGCTGATTGAGTTTTGACTGCCCCTCGATCTCGTCGACGACGAGATCGATCACCCGGATCCCCGACAGCATGCTCTCGCGTTTTTCCGGCTCCATCTGCGCGAGATCCCAGGGTTGCTTCGGCAGCCGCGCCTCGGACACGCTGAGCAACGCATCGCCATGGCCACGGTTTTCGTCGCGCTCGCGCAGATACGCGACACCGTTTAGATGCACCGCCTCGTAAAGCCAGGTCGAGACGTTGTCGCGCGAGGCGTACCAGTCGTTGGAGACATAGGCGTCGTCGCCGGAGACGATCAGCAGGAATCGCCTGCTGCCATCGGCAAGCTCGACCAGTGGATTCTTCGCAGTGAGATGGATCTGGACGATCACGCTGCTGTCGCGCCGCTCGACCACGAACGGCACATGCGAGGCGCGCGGGCCGCGCGCATCCGTGGCGACGATGACGCCGAAGCCGCGTTCCGCTGCAAACGCCAGTGCGCGTTGCTCCTCGATGCGGAATTGGGGGCGGAGGATGTGCATGGCGGGCGCTCGGACGGGTTCAGGATATCTCGTAGACCGACACCTTGTCCGCGATGCCGCTCAGCGCCACGGTTTTGCGCACAGGCGTCAGCCCGTTGGCCTCGAGCAGCGTCCTGGTCTCGGCATTCTCCACAACTGATTCCGTCACCACGATCGAACGCGAGGCAGCGAGGCCCTGGACGCGCGAGGCGACGTTGACGGTCTGGCCGAAATAGTCCTGCTGGCCGTTGAGGGTGACCGCAAGGCAGGAGCCTTCGTGGATGCCCATCTTCAGGCGCAGGCTTTGATGCTGGCGCTCGGCGCCGAGATCGCTCATCGCCTCGCGCATACGGATCGCGGCTGCAATGGCGCGGTCGGGGGTCTCGAAGGTCGCCATCACGGCATCGCCGATGGTCTTGACGATGGCGCCCCGTTCGGAGGCGATGATCTCCTGCAGCAGCCTGAAATGCTCATTGACGAGATCGAAGGCGACGAGATCGCCGACATGCTCATAGAGCGCGGTGGAGTCCTTGAGGTCAGAGAACAGGAACGTCAGGCTCAGGATCTTGAGGCGCTGGCCGATGGCGAGCGTGTCGGTCCGGTAGAGATCGCGAAAAGTCTGGTTGGTGAGCAGGCGCTTTGCGGTGAGGAAGGGCTTGCGCCGCGTCAGCAGATCGTCCAGCGCCTGGCTCGCCACCCACACTGCCGGCAACACCCGATTGTCGGTGCGGTTTTCCAGGGTCAGCCGCAGCGGTCCGGGGCGCAAGGCAACGGTGTCGACGGCCAGCTGGATCTTGTTGAAGGTCACGGCGAGGTTCTGGCGCTCGCGCGCCTCCTCGCCCCTGACGTCAAGGAATTGCGCCGCATGCGTCACCGGGTCGAACAGGATCAGCGTGCCAACAGGCACGTTCAGGGACAGGATCGCCCGCTCCCCCGGCGGCAGGTCGACGGTCTCGAGCGTGACGTCCCGCAGCACCTTCTCCAGATCATCGGGAAGATCGATCGCCGAACTCCAGAACACCTGCCGATAATAGTCGGCGACGGACAACAGGTCGGGGCGATGCGCCGCGATCTTGCGCAGACGCGGGCTGACCGTGAAGGTCACCTCGACCAGATTGTCGAGCGTCGTCTCATAGCCCGCGGCGCAGAACCCGCAGGTGTATTGCGTGCTGTTCAGCGTCTTCAGACTCTTGTTGGCGGAGAGCACGCCGGCGCAGCTCGGGCACATCACGCTCCATGTCATCTCCAGCATGCCGAGCCCGACGGCATGCAGCAGCCCGGCGATCACGCGCTCCTCGTCGAGGCCAGATTTGGCCGCGAGATCGAGCGGGTTCATCCTGTTGAGGGCATGATCCGGCGCATCCCGCACCCTGCGCTCGAGCATGTCGACGACGCCATCGTCGACCGACTGGCGTAGCGCGCCAAACAAGGTTTCGATTTCGCTCATACAGCCATGTTACATGAAAGGCAAAGCGGCGGAAGTGTGCGCAACCATCAACTGTGCGTAGAGCTGGCAAGCTGCCACCTGCCGCCATCGCGTAAGGTGAGCACGCTGGAACCCTGCCGCCGGTACGCTCGCAACAAACTCGATGTCGTCCTGGCGGAACAGGCTGTGTGAAAACCTGATCGGCTATTGTTGTCGGGATCGGGCTTTGATTCGAGGTTATGATGGCGCATGTGACGGGCCAGTCGCGGTATCAAACGACGCTTTTTCCTGAGGTTCTTGACGAGGTGGTGGGGCGCGACGATCCGGTTCGGGTGATCGATGCGTTTGTAGATACGCTGGCTCTTGCGGAGTTGGGATTTTCGAAGGCTGCGGCCGAGGAACTGGGTCGGCCGCCCTATGCGCCGGGCGACCTGCTGAAGCTTTACATTTACGGCTATTTGCACCGGGTGCGGGCGAGCCGTCGG